>NZ_JBEXTZ010000038.1:0-72673 GCF_040614195.1 Amycolatopsis sp. NPDC006125 | reverse complement strand
GTGCTGGCCGTGGGCCCGCGCGACGCCCCGCCGGTCCTGCTGCTGCACGGGTTCCCGGAGGGCGCGGCCGGGTGGCGGCCGACGATGGCCGCGCTGGAGGGCGTGCGGGTGTACGCGCCGGACCTGCGCGGCTACCCGTGCAGCGACCGGCCGCGGCGGGGCTACGACGTGTTCACGCTCACCGACGACGTCCGGCTGCTCATCGAGGCGCTCGGGCTGGACCGGCCGGCGCTGGTGGCGCACGACTGGGGCGGCGCGCTGGGGTGGATCTTCGCGCACCGGTTCGGCCCGGTGATCAGCAAGCTGGTCGTGGTGAACTGCACCCATCCGCGCACGCTGGTTCGGGCCGCGCTGACGTTCCGGGAGCTGCAGCCGCTGCGGATCCCGTGGGTGCTGCCGTTCCAGGTGCCGTTCGCGCCGGAGTTCCTGCTGACGACCCGGCTGGGCCGCGCCGGGCTGCGGCTGTCGTTCACGCTGCGGGAGGGCTCGCGGGGCCGGATGGACCGGGAGCTGGTGGACGAGCTGGTCGGCCGGTTCCGGTCGGCGGCCGATCTGGGCCCGCCGATCGACTACTACCGGGCGATCTTGGCGACGCTGGTGTTCCCGCTGTCCCGGGCGCGGCTGTACGCCACCTACGACCGCCCGATCCCGGTGCCGGTGACGCTGGTGTGGGGGCTGGAGGACGAGGCGCTGCCGTCGGCCGTGGCGCGGGACAGCTTCCGCGACGCGGGCTGCGACGTGGAGTGGCGGCCGCTGGAGGGCATCGGGCACTTCGTGGACCTGGAGGCGCCGTCGTTGCTGGCGGCGGAGATCGAGCGGGCGGTACTCGTCAAACGGGCTTGATGTATCAAGGCAGTTTGATGCATCATCTGGAGATGGTCCCGGATTTCCTCCGGCTCGCCGCTCACCCGCTGCGGTGGCAGCTGCTCGGCCTGCTCGCGGACGGGGACCTGCGTGTCCGCGAACTGGTCGCGCTGACCGGTGAGCCGCAGAACCTGGTGTCCTACCACCTGCGGCTGCTGCGCGAGGGCGGTCTGGTGACCGCGGCGCGCAGCACGTTCGACGGCCGGGACAGCTACTACCACCTCGACCTGCGCCGTTGCGGCGACGGGCTGGCGGCGGCGGGTGCCGCGCTGCACCCGTCGCTGGGTCCGGCCGCGGTGCCGGTGCGGCGGGGGATCGCCGTGTTGTTCGTGTGCACCGGGAACAGCGTGCGCTCGCCGATGGCCGAGGCGCTGCTGCGGCACCACACCGAGGGGCGCGTGCGGGCGGCGAGCGCCGGGGTGCGGCCGGCGGAGCGCCTGCACCCGTCGGCGGTGCGGGTGTTGCGCGAGCTGGGCGTGGCGGTGTCAGGGCGGCCCCGCGACGTCCGCACGATGACGCGGCGCCGGTTCGACCACGTGATCACGTTGTGCGACAAGGCGCGGGAGGTCTGCCCGGACATGGGGGCGCGGCGGGCGCACTGGAGCATTCCCGAGCCCGAGGGGTACGAGGGTTTCCGCGCGACGGCCGCGGAGATCGATGTCCGTGTCCGGCACCTGGTGCCGGCCCTGACCGGAGGAGCAGCGCGATGACCGAACACGCCTCGGTCCGCTACCTGGTCGACGACGTCCAGGCCGCGGTCGACTTCTACACCGGGCACCTGGGGTTCGAGGTGAACACCAGCGCGGCCCCCGCGTTCGCCGACGTGGTGCGCGGACCCCTGCGGCTGCTGCTGTCCGGCCCGGCGAGCTCCGGCGCGCGGGCCACGCCGTCCGGAATGGACGGTGGCGGAAACCGCATTCACCTGGTGGTCCCGGAACTGGACGCGGAGATCGAGCGCCTGCGCGCCGAGGGGGTGTCGTTCGTCGGCGAGCCGGTCGCCGGCCCGGGCGGACGGCAGATCCTGCTCACCGACCCGGCGGGCAACCTGGTCGAGCTGTTCCAGCCCGCGGCCCGATGAGCGGAGCCGGCCTCTGGCGCACGGTTCTGACCGGCGCGCGGCCGTGGGTCCTGTTCGAACACGGAACGTGCGTGGTCCTGACCGAGCCCGAGGGCGACCTCGCCCACCAGGCGACGGAGCTCCTGCGGACGTTCGGCCCGGTCCGCGCCGGTGGCGCGGCCGGGGACTTCGGGGTGATCACCCTCGACGAGGGTGGCGGCTGGCTGGTCACGTCGTACCGCCCGGACGTCCTGACGCACGTGGCGCCCGGCGAGCCGCCCGCGGAGTCCGACGTCACGATCGGACTCTACGGACGGTCCAAACGCCACCGCGACGCCACGGAACTGCACGTCGTCCACGTCGAGGACGTGCCCGGCCCGGCTTGAACCGGCGGCCGGTCCTTCACCGCGCCGAGCCGGCGTCGCCGGCGGGTGGCGCTCCACCACGTCCTCCAGACACACCCTCATGCCCCATCTGCCGCCGGACCTCCTTGGCCGTCGCGATCTCCCAGCCCCGCAACCGCTTGGTGATCGCCGCCGCCGTGGCCGGCCCAGTTGCGGCATCGCCGGCTGGACCTGCGTCGTCACCACGTCGAACCGCGTGCCGGGCTCCCACATGCACTAGTCCGCCTCCGCCCACCGCACCTCCGGGGACCCGGGTGCGAGCCAGTGCCTCTGCGGAGATGTCGGTCGTCACCTGCCACTCCTCGCCCGGCGAGCCAGGACGCGCGTTCCTCATCCTGCCCGGCCCGGCTTGAACGGGCGGCCGGTGAATCGTCACCGGCGGACAGTGCGCACGACCACGGCAGCGCGGACGCGCGCCTGTCCGCGTTCGCTGAGCGCCCAGGCGCCGAGCGCGCCCAGGGTGAACGCCGCGCCCAGGAGGGCACAGCCCGTCCAGCCGGCGGCGTCGAACAGGGCGGTCGTCGCGGTGGCGCCGAGCGCGGACCCGAGCGAGTAGAAGACCATGTAGCCGCCGATGGCGCTGCTGGTCCGGTCGGGGAAGGCGCTCGTGAGGACGTGCTGGTTGCCGACGTGCACGGCCTGGACGGCGAAGTCGAGCACGACCACTCCCGCGATCAGCAGCACCAGCGACCAGCCGAGCTGCCCGATCGCGACCCACGAGCCGAGCAGGAGGGCGAGCGCGACGCCGCTGACCCGGGCACCGTGCCCGGCGTCGGCCCAGCGTCCGGATCGCGCGGCGCCCAGGGCACCGGCCAGCCCGGCGATCCCGAACAGCCCGATCTGCGCTTCGCTCAGCCGCCACGGCTCGCCGGCCAGCGGCAGCGCCAGCCCGCTCCACAACGTGCCGAACGAGGCGAAGAGGAAGAACGCGATCAGCCCGCGCCCGAGGAACACCGGTCGCGTGAACAGCCCGCCCAGCGACCGGAGCACCCGCCCGTACGGTTCCGCGCCGGTCCGGACGTCCGTGGGCAGCGCGACGAGGCTGAGCACGCACAGGGTAGCCGCGAGGACCGCGAGGGCGAGGTAGCTGCTCCGCCAGCCCCACAGCTCGGCCAGGCTCCCGGTGACCACCCGCGCGCCGAGGATGCCGACCACCACCCCTGAGGTGACGACGCCGAGGTTCCGGCCGCGCTCGCCGGGCGGGGAGATCGACGCGGCGAACGCGACCGCGGTCTGCACGACCACCGCGAACGCGCCGGCCAGCACGAGACCGGCGAACGCCAGCCACGCGGCGGGCGCGGTCGCGGTGACCGCCAGTCCGGCGGCCACCAGCCCCAGGTGCGTGGCGATCAGCCGCCTGCGGTCGAGCATGTCGCCCAGCGGCACCAGCAGCACCAGTCCGGTGAGGTACCCCAGCTGCGCGGCGGCCACGAGCCAGCCGACCGAATCGCGGGCGACGCCGAGGTCCTGCCCCATCGGCCCGAGCACCGGTTGCCCGGCGTACACCCCGGCGACCGCCACCCCGCACACCGCCGCCAGCAGCAGTCTCGTTCCGCGCCCCACCCGTGCCTCCAGTTTGGTTTCAAATTGCAACTCTTTGGAGAGTAGGGCAGAATGGTTTCAATACGCAACTCAGTGGAGGACGGCGTGTGGACGGACCCGGAGTGCCCGGTCGCGCGGGCGGCGGACGTGGTCGGGGACCGGTGGAGCCTGCTGATCATCCGGGACGCGATGGACGGCGCCCGCTCGTTCACCGACTTCCAGCAGCGCACCGGCATCGCCCGCAACATCCTCACCGACCGGCTCCGCAAGCTCGCCGCGCACGGCCTGATCACCCAGGTGGAGGCGCCGTCCGGCAAGCGGAAGGTGTACGCGCTCACCCCGGCGGGCAAGGACCTGTTCCCGGTGATCGTCACGCTCCGGCAGTGGGGCGAGCGCCACGCCTACGAGACCGGCGAACGGCATTCGGTGCTGGTCGACGACCGCGGCGAGGTCGTGCCGCCACTCGTCCCCGCCGACGCGGGCGGGCGGCCGCTGACGAGTGACACCACGTCGGTGCGCAAGTAGTGTGCGAAGCGTGCGGCGGGTGGGCGTGACGGACGAGGAACTGCTGGTGGAGGTCGCCCTGACGCGGCTGGACCACCCGGACCTCGACCTGGAGGAGATCGCCGAGCTGGTGGTGCGCAAGGCGGGGCCGGACGCCGTGCTGGAGTTCGCGTCACGCAACCTGGCCGAACGGGGCGAACTGCGGGCCGCGATGTTCGCCGCGGCCGTCGAGCACGTGATCCGGGTGGTGCTGACGCTGCGCGGTCCTTCGGACTAGCCGGCGGGGCTGCCCGCGTCCACGGACAGCCCCACCGGAATCACGCGCCGATCGTGGCGGTGTCGATCACGAAGCGGTACCGCACGTCGCTGTTGTCGACGCGCTCGTAGGCTTCGTTGACCTGCTCGGCGGAGATTGTCTCGATCTCGGCGCCGATGCCGTGCTCGGCGCAGAACTCGAGCATCTCCTGGGTCTCGGCGATCCCGCCGATCATCGATCCGGCCAGCACCTTGTTGCCGCCGAGGAGGGAGAACGCGTTGTAGGACAGCGGCTCGCCGGGTGCGCCGACGTTGACCATCGCGCCGCCGACGCGCAGCAGGCCGAGGTAGGCGTCCACCGGCAGCTTGGCCGACACGGTGTTCAGGATCAGGTCGAACCGGCCGCGCAGCGCCTCGAACGTGCCCTCGTCGCTGGTCGCGTAGTAGTCCTTCGCGCCGAGCCGCAGGCCGTCCTCCTGCTTCTTGAGGCTCTGGCTGAGCACGGTGACCTCCGCGCCCATCGCGGCGGCCAGCTTGACCGCCATGTGGCCGAGCCCGCCGAGGCCGACCACGGCGACCTTCTTGCCCGGACCGGCGCCCCACCGCCGCAGCGGCGAGTAGGTCGTGATCCCGGCGCACAGCAGCGGCGCGGCGACGTCGAGGCCGATGCCGTCGGGGATGCGGCACACGAAGCCTTCCTTGACGACGATCTGCCTGCTGTAGCCGCCGTAGGTGTTCTCGCCGTCGAAGCCGACCCCGTTGTAGGTCTGGACGTTGCCCTTGACGCAGAACTGCTCGGTGCCGGCGCGGCAGTACTCGCACTCGCCGCACGAGTCGACCATGCAGCCGACGCCGACGCGGTCGCCGACCCGGTACTTGGTCACCTCGGGGCCGACGGCGGCGACGACACCGGCGATCTCGTGGCCGGGCACCATCGGGAAGATGGCCTGGCCCCAGTCCTCCCTCGCCTGGTGGATGTCGCTGTGGCAGATGCCGGCGAACTTGATGTCGATCAGCACGTCGTCCGGCCGCAGGTCCCGCCGCTGGATCGTGGTGGGCGCCAGGGGCGCGCCGGGCGACGGCACAGCGATAGCGTGCGTGGTCGTGGTCATGGATCCTCCCGGATACGACGTCGCGGGGCATACTGTAAGAGCCCTCATACATCACCTACGTAAGAGGGCTCTTACATATTTCGGCCGGGGGATGTGAGCTGGGTCATGGGCGGGAAGTACCACCACGGCAACCTGCGCGACGAGCTCGTCCGGGTGTCCCTCGACCTGATCGCCGAGCGCGGCGTGGCCGGGTTCTCCGTCGCCGAGGTCGCGCGGCGCGCCAAGGTCAGCCCCGGCGCGCCCTACCGGCACTTCCCCGAGCGGGAGAGCCTGCTCGCCGCCGTCGCCGCCACCGTGGCCTGCCAGCTGGCCGACGAGGTGCGGGCCGCGGTCGAAGGCGAGGACGACCCGGCCGCCGCGCTCGCCGCGGCGGCGGGCGCCTACACCGCGTATCTGATCCGGCGGCGGGCCGGCATGCACCTCATCTACGCCGAGGGGCTGCACGGCCCCGGCTACACCGAGCTGCACGAGAACACGCGCACCCTGACCGACCAGTTCCTCCTGCTGTGCCTGCGCCTGTGCGACAGCCCGCAGGAGGCGCTGGAGCTGATGGAGCAGCTGTTCACCCAGGCGCACGGCTACGGCATGTTCTGGCTCGACGGCGTCTTCGTCAAGCACGGCTACTCGCCCGAACTGGTGGTCGCGAAGTCGGTCGCCGCGGCGCGCGTCATGATCGAGGGCCACCGCGCGACGACCGGCTCCGGCTGATCAGTCCACAGTAGAGGCTGGAACGATCTCAGGCGTACCGTGGACGCCGAAGGGGAACGGGTGTTCCGGATCGTGCGGAGGTGCGGGCCGAGGTGAGCCGGAAGGCCAGGGCGGACAGCGAGCGCAACCGCAGGCGCATCGTGGAGGTCGCGCGCCGCGGGTTCGCCGTCGAGGGGATCGGGCTGCCGATGCGGGAGATCGCGCGCCGGGCCGGTGTCGGGGCCGCGACGCTGTACCGGCACTTCCCGGCGCGCCCCGATCTCCTCGACGCGGTGCTGGCCGAGCAGGTCGCCGCCTGTCGCGAGGACGTGCGCAACGCCCTCGCCGACCCCGACCCGTGGCGGGCGCTGAGCGCGATCGTGCGCCAGTTCGGCGAGCGCCAGGTGCGGGACCGCGGCCTCAACGACGTCCTGCTCGGCTCGCACCCGGAGGCGGAGGCGTTCGCCGAGGAGCGGCGCGAGCACACCCGCTCGCTCGACGCGCTCGTGCGTCGCGCCAGGGCGGCCGGCGCCGTGCGACCGGACCTCGCCACCGAGGACGTGCGGGTCGGGTTGATGGCGATCGCGTCGCTGCGGGGCCTGCCGCCGGACCGGGCGCCGGTGGCCGTCCGCCGTCTGACGGAGCTGCTGCTCGCCGGGATGCGGTAGGACCGCCCGCGCCTCGGATACACCGGCCCCGCTCGGCTTCACGCCTCGTGGCGCCGACGCTCCCGGTAGGTGCGGGTCTTGTGGCGGTTGCCGCAGATCTCCATGGTGCACCAGCGGCCACGGCCGTTACGTGAGACGTCGTAGAACGCCCACCGGCAGTCCGGGGCGGCGCAGAGCTTGATCCGCGACCACTCGCCCCTGGCCACACTGCCCGCCACGGTCTCGACGATGGCGTTCAGCCAGGCCCGGCCGGAGGTCGCGACGAGGCGCAATCCGCCGGACGCGTCCGGTTCGAGCCGCAACGGGTGTTCCGCGAGGGCCGCGGCCGCCCCGGTATCAGCGACGAGCGCCTGCCGGAGCGCCGTGCGGAGGGCGATGGCGGTCTCCAGATCCGCCGCCCGCGGCGGGCTGTCGCCGAAGTCCAGACCCCGGTCCGTCAGCCAGTCCGCGAGGGCCTGCGGCGAGGTCAGCCGCTCGCCGGGCACATGACTCTCCCCGTGCCGCTTGAACGTGCGCTCGTCCACGGTGTTGAGGAAGTCTTCGATCACCTGCAGCGACACCACGACACCATCATCTCACGACAGTGGTGTTGCTCGCGTTCGACACCGCTGTTAGCTTTTACCGGTGTCGCAGACGAGAGGAGAGCGCGATGGCCGGCACGCACGCGGTGCTCGATGTTCCCGACCCCGACCTGGAGGACCTGCGAGAACGGCTGCGCCGCACCCGGTGGGCGCGACCGTGGCCGGCCGAACCCTGGGCGGCGGGCACGGACGGCGATGAGCTCCGCCGCCTGGCCGGCTACTGGGCCTCGGCCTACGACTGGCGCAAGCACGAAGCCGCGATCAACGACCTGCCGCACCGGTTCGCCGAGATCGGCGGCACGGTCGTGCACTACCTGTACTTCGGCGCCGAGAGCGGCGGAGCACGGGCGATCCTGCTGGCCAACGGCTGGCCCAGCTCGTTCCTCGAACTCGTCGGCCTGGCGGAGCGGCTGTCGGCCCCGTCGCGGTTCGGGCGCGACCCGCGGACCGCTTTCACCGTCGTCGTCCCGTCCCTGCCGGGGTTCGGGCTTGCTCCGCAACGCCCGGCGCTCGAGTCGAGCACGCACACGCACGACCTGTGGCATCGGCTGATGACCGAGGAGCTGGGCTTCGACCGCTACGGCGCGCACGGGTCCGACATCGGCGCCGGGGACGTGAGCCGGCTGGCGCAGGCGCATCCGGACGCGCTGTTCGGACTCCACCTGCAGGACGCCGCGAACCCCGCCGGCTACGACGCGACCGGGCTGAGCGAGGAGGAACGGGCCTACCTGGCGGCCGAGCACGCGTGGGAGGTCGCCGAGCGCGGGTACTCGCACCAGCAGCAGACCCGGCCGCTGACCCTCGCCCAGGGGCTGTCGGACTCCCCGTCCGGGCTGCTCGCCTGGATCCTGGAGAAGTACCGGGCCTGGAGCGACTGCGACGGCGTCGTGACCAACCGGTTCAGCGACGACTTCCTCCTCACACAGGCCTCGCTGTACTGGTTCACCAACACGATCTCGACCTCGTTCCGCCCCTACTACGAACGCCACCACCAGCTGGTCCCGCCCGTCGAACGGGTCGAGGTGCCGACCGCGCTGGCGTTGTTCCCCGCCGACATCGGTGGACGGCAGCCCCGCAGCTGGGTGGAACGCGCCTACCACGTCACCCGCTACACCGAGATGCCCCGCGGCGGTCACTTTGCCGCCTACGAGGAACCGGATCTGCTGGCCGACGACATCACGGCCTTCTTCGGCGCGCTCCGGTGAGCACATCCGTCCACACGGGACCGTCGCAGAACGGAGAACTTCATGCCTGAGGTCACCCCAGAAGCCGTGCCGGGGCCGGTGCTGCAGGATCTGCGTGCCCGGCTGCGGGCCTACCGCCGGGTGCCGCTGCCCCCGGGATTCGGGTGGGACCGTGGCGTCGACGGCGACTTCCTGGCCGAACTCGTCGCCCACTGGGCCGACCACTACGACTGGCGGGTGCACGAAGAACGGATCCGCGCACTGCCGTGGACACTGGCAGGCGGGCTCCGGCTGATCCACCAGCGCGCGGCGACTCGCGGCGTTCCGGTCGTCCTGCTGCACGGCTGGCCGGACTCGGTCCTGCGGTTCGAGAAGGTCCTTCCGCTCCTGGCGGATCTGAACGTGGTCGTCCCGGCGTTGCCGGTTTCCCGTTCGCCGCCCCGGTGGCACGCGGGGGCATGTCGGCCGCGGCGATGGCCGAAACGGTGGCCGCCGCCCTCGCCGAGCTGGGCTACGACCGTTACGTCGTGTCCGCGGGCGACGTCGGTTGCGATGTCGCCGAGGTGCTCGCCGCGGCGTACCCCGACCGAGTCGCCGCGCTCCACCTGACCGATGTGTCGCAGTACCGGTTCCTGGTCGATCCGCCGGCGGACCTCTCGCCCGCCGAGCAGGCCTACGTGCGGTCCGGGCACCGCTGGCAACGCCAGGAGGGCGGCTACATGCGGGAGCAGGCGACCAAGCCGCACACCCTCGCGGTGGGGCTCGGCGACTCGCCGGCCGGGCTCGCCGCGTGGCTGCTGGAGAAACTGCGCACGTGGACCGACTGCGGGGGCGACGTCACCACGGTGTTCACCCGCGAGGAGCTGCTGACCTGGATCACGGCGTACTGGGTCACCGGCTCGATCGGCACCTCGTTCACCCCGTACGCGGAGGCCGGACCCAGGCCGGGGCCGATCGTCGCGCCCACGGCGTTCACGATCTTCCCCAAGGACCTCGTCAACGCGCCACGGGAGTTCGCGGCCCGGTTCTTCGACGTCCGGTCGTGGGTCGAGGAGCCCCGCGGCGGGCACTTCGGTGCGTGGGAATGCCCGGAGCAGTACGTCGCGGGCGTCCGCGCCGCCGTGTCCCTCGCCTGAGCGTCCTCAGGCGCGGCGCGCGGCCCAGACGGAACGCTTGGTGCGGACCGCCAAGTCGTCGCGGCGCGGCAGGCTGTGCGGGCCGTCGACGTCGAGCAGCCGGTCGAGTGCGGCGAGGTCCTCGCGGTCGAGCTCGGCCGCGACCGCGCCCCGAACACGTTGCAGCGCATGGAGGGCGTACCGGCCGACCACCGGGTTGCCCGCGCCCTCGACGTTCACGTCGACGTGGAGCTCGCCCTCCACCACGAACCCGGCGGCGGCGAGCATCGGCCCCCAGTCCGCGCCGCGGTGGGGGAGGTGCCGGGCGTGGAGCCGGTCGCCCGCGGCGTGGACGCGGTCTTCCAGCCCGGGCCGGTCGGCGGGCGCGGTCGTGGGCAGGAAGCGGGGCAGGCCCGCCATTTCGACCACGACGAACAGGCCGCCGGGCGCGAGCAGGTCGTGGACGGCGCGCAGGGCGCGGCCGGGATCAGCCAGGTGGTGCACGGAGCCCGAGGCCCACACGAGGTCGGGGGTGCCGAGGTCGGGCCAGGTGGCCTCGTCGAGGTCGGCGAGCACCGTGCGCACGTGCCCGTCCACCCCGCGGGCGCACGCCTTTTCGCTGAGCCGCCGCAAGTGGCCGGGCGAGGTGTCCACCGCCGTGACGTGCGCTTCGGGGAACTGGTCGAGAAGGGCGAACGTGCCCGCCCCGGTGCCCGCGGCGAGGTCGACGATCTGACGCGGGCTGCCGTGCAGAGGCAGCCACCTGATGATGCCGGTGGTGTGCTCGGCGAGGGCTTCGGCGTCCAGTTCGAGGATCTCCGCCTGCGCGCCGTCCGCGTCGTGGTGGTCGTGACCGTGGTGATCGTGGCTCTGGTGCTGGGCATGCGCGCGTGTCATGCTGCCACGATAAGAGCGTTTTGCTCTGCTGCTCGGTCCTTTGCCGATTGCGCAAGGAAGTGGGCTCCCGCGGTGCCCCGGGCGCAAAATGCCGCGGATGCCGGTCGTGCCGTCATGAGCCGTTGTCGTCGGCCTCGTTTTCGCGATGCCCGCGGCGGGCGTCGCGGTCGTAGATGAACATGACCTCGCACGGACGGCCGTGAGCGCCGATGGCGTGCGGTGTCATGGTCGGGAACTCGGCGGCGCGGTTGGTGTCGACGCGGAAGGTCCGGTCTCCCAGCAACAGCGTGGCGGTGCCGGAAAGCACGACGAACCATTCCCGGCCGGGGTGGGCGCGCATCTTGGCCGGGTTGTCCGGCGGCGGGTCGGTGAACCGCCTGCGCATCACGGTCATGCCGGGGTCGCCCTTCATCGGCCAGCTCAGCCCGTGCGCGCCGTGGTGGTTGACCGGGCTGATGACCACGTCGTCCACGGCGTTCTCGACCAGCTGGTCGAGGGTGGTGTCCAAGGCGCGGGCCAGTGCGACCAGCTGGTCCAGCGCCAGGCGGCGCTGGCCGTTCTCGATGCGGCTCAGCGAGGACTGTCCCAGGTGGACTCGCGCGGCCAGTTCCTCCAGGGAGAGGCCTTGGGCGACGCGCAGTGCCCGGATCCGTTTGCGCACGAGGCTGTCCAGCGAATCTTCTTCTTGCTTCATAGGCAAGATGATATGCCAGTGCGGCAAATCGTGCTTACCCTCGCGGCGTCGTGCACTCCCATGCCTGCCGAGAGGAACCCATGAGCACCAACCAGCCCGCACCGGGGGCTGCCACACCGGACGCGCGCCGGCTGCGCACCATCCTCATCTCCGTGTCCACCTCGTTGATGGCGGTCGTCGCCTCGGTCTCGGGCCTCGGCGTCGCGCAGACCCACCTGGCCGTCGAGTTCGGAGCGTCGCTGGGCACGGTCCTGTGGATCATCAACATCTACACCCTGGCCCTGGCCGCGCTGCTGCTGCCGTTCGGCGCGATCGGCGACCGCGTGGGCCGCAAGCCCGTGCTGACCGCCGGGCTCTTGTTGTTCGGCATCGCGAACGTGGTGGCGGCACTGGCCCCGACCGCGGAGGTCATGATCGCCGCCCGCGTGGTAAGCGGCGCCGGCGCCGCGATGATCATGCCGATCACGCTGGCCGTCATCACCTCCACCTTCCCCGAGGAACGCCGCGGCAAGGCCATCGGCGTGTGGACGGCCGTCGCGGGCGGCGGCGGCGTCCTCGGCATGTTCCTGTCCGCGCTGCTGGTCGACGTCGCCGACTGGCGCTGGCTGTTCGCGCTCCCGGTCGCGCTGATCGCCGTGGCGCTCGTGACGACCGTGAAGTCGGTGCCCAACTCGCGTGAGCGCTCGGCGCACCCCTTCGACACCGTCGGCGCGCTGCTGTCCGCCGTCGCCGTCGTCGGCTTCATCTTCGTCCTGCAAGAAGGACCCGTGCGCGGCTGGACCGCCCCCGAAACGGTGGTCAGCCTCGCGGCCGGCATCGTCGCCGGCATCGGCTTCGTGGCCTGGGAACTGCGCCGCCGCGACGCTTCGCTGCTGGACGTGCGGATGTTCGCCGAACGCGGCCTGATGGGCGGTTCGCTCACGTTGCTCGTGGTCTTCGGTGTCCAGGCGGGCATCGGCGTGGTGCTGTTCCCGTTCTTCCAGGCCGTGCTCGGGTGGTCCGGACTGGTGTCGACGGCGGCGCTGATGCCCATGGCGATGTCGATGATGCTGGCTTCCGGGCTCGCGGCCCGGCTGGCCGAGCGCATCGGCTCCCGCGCGACGATGACCACCGGCGTCGCGCTGGCCGGCGTGGGACTGGTGTCCATGGGCCTGTTCGTCTCGGTGGCGGGCGGCTACCTGTCGATCCTGCCGGGGCTGGTCGCCATGGGGATCGGCATGGGACTGGCGATGACGCCGTCCACCGAGGCCATCACCGGCTCGTTGCCGCGGGACAAGCAGGGTGTCGCCTCCGCCCTCAACGACATCACCCGCGAGTTCGGCACCGCGCTGGGGGTCGCGCTGCTGGGCGCGCTGCTGTCCGCCGGCTACCGCGGCTCGATCGACGGCATGCTGTCCGGGGTGCCCCGGGAGGCGGCGGACGTCGCCAGGGAGGGCGTCGCCAACGCGATCGAGGTCTCGGGCAACGCCGGCTCGCACGCGGCGCAGATCGTCCATGCCGCCCGGGAGTCCTTTGTGGCCGGATGGCAGCACGCGATGTGGGCGGGCGCGGCCGTCATGGCGGTGCTGGCGGTCTATGTGGCCGTGCGGGGCCCGAGGAACCGGAGCCGCCCCGCGGTAGACACCGCCGCGTCGAGCCGGGCGGAATCACCCCTGTGACAGCGGCTTCCACCGCGGCCCGCTGCCTGCGGGTCGCGGTGGAGGCTCGGACCGCCGGGTCGCTACCGGTCGGCGATCGGCCATTCGCCGTCGTCGTGTTCGAACCGGGCGGGCGAGCGTGCCCCGGTCCGGAGTGGCCTGCATGGTCATGCGACGGTCAGGACGATCCTGCCGCGAAGGTGGCCGGCGGGCGGGACCGTCGATCCCGGGAGGTTCCACGACGGCTGGCTGCGCACCGGGGACATCGGCAAGATCTCTACCGACGGATTTCTCACGCTCGTGGACCGGCCCAAGGACGGAGGTGGCAGCTGCCCGAGCGCTGGGTTTTCCTCGACGAGGTGCCAAAGACCGGTGTCGGCAAGTTCGACAAGAAGCGCCTGCGGGCCCTGCGCTGACCCGCGATCCAGCGTCGCCAAGACTGTCCTTTCCGGAGCGGGGATGGTCATTCGCCGACGCGCATGGCCGTGACGGCGGGCGGGCGGAGGGCGAACCGGGTCGGCACCGCGATGGCGCCCCACCCGACGACGGCAGCGGCGGCGAGGATCCCGCCGTAGGCCAGCGGGGGCACGGTGGGCAGCGCCGTCCCGGTCAGGCTCAGGCTGATGCCGACCAGCGGTGGCAGCGCGGCGAGCGACCCGAGCACGATCGCGGCCACGACGACGACGGCCGCCTCGCCCCGCGTCATCGCCCGGACCTGGCGGGGTTTCGCCCCGGCCAGCCGCAGCAACGCGAACTCGCGCACCCGGGCCGCGGTGGCCAGGACGAGGACGTTCACCACCGCGATCGCGATGAACGCGATCAACACGAGGTTGAGCACGAGGTTCACCGTGGACTCCGCGCTCGCGGCGTCGTCCCGCGCCGCCAGGAACGCCTGCCGGTCGGCCACGCCCACCTCCGGGTACGCCGGGAGCGCCGCGGCCGCCGTCCCCGCGACCAGGATTTCGTCGTCCAGCCCGGTCGCGGTGTGCCAGGCGACGGCGGCGTGCGGCAGCGTCAGGTCGCCGAAGCCCAGGCCGTTGCCGTAGATCGCGACGACGCGGGCGCTGTGCGGGGTGCCGTCGCCGAGGCGCATGGTGACCGTCCCGCCCAGGTCCACCCCGAACGTCCCGGCCGCGTTCTCGCTGACCGCGACGGCGTCACCGGTGAGGCCGGCCAGGTCGCCCCGGCGGACGTCGAGGTCCAGTACCCGGTCGAGGCCATCCGGCGTGACGCCCTGTGCGGCGTAGGCCTCGGTCGTGGGCTCGCCGAACATCGTGGAGGTCACCAGGACCCGCGTCCGCACCACGGACACCGCCGCGGTCACACCCGGCGCCCGCCGGACCGCGTCGGCCACGGCGGGGGAGATGCCGCCGTCGGCCACGAGCACCTGGTCGGCGAGCAGACCGGTCTCGACCTGCCGCTGCGCCGCCGCGGCGGTCGTCGTCAGCGTGAAGATCTGGACCGCGGCCAGCGCCACCCCCATGATCAGCGGTGTGGTCGCCGCGCCGAACCGGCGGGACCGGGCCCGGGTGCCGGCCTCGGCGAGGAACCCGGACGCCGTCCGGCTGAGCCCGAGCCTGCCCAGCACCGACGCGGTCCCGGCGAGCAGCCGCGGCCCGAGCAGCACCACGGCGGTGACCAGCAACAGCGCCGATCCGGCCGCGCCCGCCGTGCCCGCGGCGCCGCCCATCGCCAGCGGGAACCCGATCCCGGCGACGGTCCCCGCGATCGCGAGCACCCAGCCCGTCAGCAGCCGGCCACGGCCGAGCCGCGGCGGTTCCACAGCGGCCTCGCCGAGCGCGCCGACCGGGCTGATCCGCGCCGCGCGGCGGGCAGTGATCAGGCCGGCCGCCACCGCGGCCACCACGGAGCCCGCGACCGCGGCGAGCACGGGCAGCGGGCCGATCACGAACCCGAACCCCGCGGGGATCGAGCCGAGGCGGACGAACACCCCGTGCAGCAGCAGGCTCAGGCCGGCGCCGGGGAGCGCGCCGAGCACCGCCGCCATAGTCGCCACCAGTCCGGTCTCGATGCCGATCAGCCGGTAGATGTGCTTCGGCCCGGCCGCGACGGCCCGCAGGAGGGCCAACTCGCGACGGCGCTGCTGGTTGGCCAGGCCGACGGTGCTGGCCACGACCAGCAGGATGACCACCAGCATCGTGCCGCCGAACGAGCCCGCGACCAGCGTCAGGAACGACCGCGCGGCACCGTCGCCGGGGAACTCGGCGCCGGCCCGGTCGTCGCCGGTGGCCGTCGCGGCCCCGGGAACGGCCCGGCCGATCCGCTCGGCGAGACCGGCCGCGTCGACGCCGGGTCCGGCCAGGACGGCGACGGCGTCCACCGCGTCCGGGTGGCCGGCGACCTCGCGGGCGCGCTCGTCGGTGAGGTACGCAGACTGTTGCCCCGGGGCGACGGCGCCGACCACGCGGTAGGGGGAAGCGACCCCGCCCACCGCCAGGTCGACCACGTCCCCGGGATGCGCCCCGGCGAGCACCACCTCGTCGGCACGCCGCGGCTCCCGGCCTTCGATGAGCGCGACAGCGCCGAGCCTCGTCGAGGACCACCCGTGCACGACGACCGGGCCCGAACCGCGCACCACGGCCGTCGCGCTCACGTCGGGCACGACCGCGGCGACCCCGGGCACCCGGCTGATGTCGGCGGCCCGCGCGACGGGCAGCGGGGCGCGTTCGGGGAACCACTGGTCGACGTCGCCGGGCACGGACACCGACTGCGGCGCGGTGACGACCACCGCGGCGGCGGCGTAGCGCTGTGGCGGAAGCCCGCCCCGCAGCCCGGATTCGAGCAGGACACCGCTCGCGGTGATCAGGGCGGACCCGGCGAACACCGCGACGAACGCCGCGGCGAACGCCGATGTGCGGGCCCGGATCGTCCGCTGGGCCAGGAAGAACACGCTCATCACTCCCCGAAGTGGGTCATCCGCTCGGCGATGCGGTCCGGCGACGCGCCGGTCAGCTCGCCGGCGATCCGGCCGTCGGTCAGGAACACCACCGTGTCCGCGTAGGAGGCCGCGACCGGGTCGTGCGTCACCATCAGCGCCGTCTGGCCCCAGCGGTCCACCGCCTGCCGCAGCGTGCCGAGCACCTGCCGCGCGGTCCGGGTGTCCAGTGCGCCCGTCGGCTCGTCCAGCAGCACCACCTCAGGCCGGGTGACCAGCGCGCGGGCGATCGCGACGCGCTGCTGCTGCCCGCCGGACAGCTTGCTCGGGCGGCGGTCCAGCGGCACGTCGAGTTCGACCGACCGGACGACCTCGGCGAGGAACGCCGGGTCGAAGCGCTGGTTGCCCAGGCGCAGCGGGAGCACGATGTTCTGCTCGACCGTCAGCGTGTCCAGCAGGTTGTAGGACTGGAACACGAACCCGATCCGCTCGCGCCGCAACGCGGTCAGCTCGGACTCGCGGCGTCCGGTCAGCTCGACGTCGCCGAGCGTGATGCGGCCCGAGGTCGGCCGGTCGAGCCCGGCGGCGCAGTGCAGGAACGTGCTCTTGCCCGAGCCGGACGGGCCCATGATCGCGGTGAAGCTCCCGCGCCGCAGTCCGAGCGTGACGCCGTCGAGCGCGTGGACCGCGGCAGCCCCCTTGCCGTAGGTCTTGACCACCGATTCCATCCGCACCGCGTACTCCAGGCCGTTCGCGACTGTCATCGCTGTCGTCCTTCCCCTGTTGTCCGGTGCCTCCGACGCTAGGAGCGGGACGGGCGCAGCACACTGGCCTGAGCACCCGGACCGGGGGTGTAGCCAGGTACACCCCGCCGGGGGGTTTCAGTAGAGTCGCGGCAGGACCGGGGGAGCGGCGATGAGGACAGCGATCAAGCGCAGCGCCGGCGCCACGGCGGTGCTCGCGTCCGGGCTGCAAACGGCGCTGCCCGCGCTGGCCGGCGTGCTCGTCCTGCCGTTGCTGGTGCTGCTGTCGCCGTTCGCGCCGGCGGTGCTGAAGCCGGTGCGCGTCCTGACCGGGCTGGAGCGCGAGCGCGCCGGGCGGCACCTCGGGTTCCCGCTGCCGGAGGAGGTCCATGCCGAGAGCGGCGGCCGGTTGCGCGCGGTGCGGGACCCGGCGACCTGGCGCGCTCTACTGTGGATGGTGGTGCACGGGTTCGCCGGCACGTTCCTCGGTTTGCTCGGCATCGCACTGTGGCCGGCGATCGTGACGAGCGCGACCATCCCGCTGTACTGGTGGCTGTTCCCGCCGGACACCTTCACCGGGCTGTTCGTCGACATCCGGACGTGGCCGGAGGCGCTCACCCTGCCGCTGCTGCAGGCCGCGCTCTACGCCGCCGCGGTGGTGTGGCTGGTGCCCCTGATCGCGCGCGGCCAGCTGCTGCTCGCGCGGTCGCTGCTCGGGCCGGACGAGGTGGAGCTGCTGGCCCGGCAGGTCCAGCGGCTCACCGAGACGCGGGCCGAAGCGCTGGAATCGCATGGCGCCGAGCTCCGCCGCATCGAGCGCGACCTGCACGACGGGATCCAGGCGCAGCTGGTCGCGGTCTCGGTTCGGCTCGGGCTCGCCGCGCGCGCCCTGGCGGCCGAGCCGGACACCCCCGCGGCCGCGCTGGTGCGGGACGCCCAGCAGGGCATCGAGGAGTCACTGGGCAACCTGCGCAGCATCATCCGCGGCATCTACCCGCCGATCCTCGCCGACCGCGGCCTCGCCGGCGCCGTGCACGCGCTGGCGGGCAGCCAGCGCATCCCGGTGACCGTCCGCGTCCCCGGCGACCTGCCGCGGCCACCGGCGGCGGTCGAGGCGGCGGCGTACTTCGTCGTCGCCGAGTCGCTGACCAACGTCACCAAGCACAGCACGGCCCAGCACGCCGAGGTCGTCCTCGACGGCGACGGGCGGAGCCTGCGCGTGACGGTGCGCGACGACGGCCAGGGCGGCGCCGACGCCGGCGCCGGGAGCGGGCTGTCCGGCATCCGGCGCCGGGTCGCGGCGCTCGACGGAACCGCGCGGATCGACAGCCCGGTGAACGCGGGAACGACGATCGAGGTGCTGCTGCCATGCGGATAGTGCTCGCCGAGGACAACGCCCTCCTGCGCGAGGGGATCTCGCTGCTGGTCAAGAGCGCGGGCCACGAGATCGTCGGTGTCGCGGCCAGTGGTCCGGAGATCCTGCCGGTCCTGCTGGAACACCGCCCGGACATCGCGGTGCTCGACGTCCGGCTGCCGCCGGGTTTCCGCGACGAGGGGTTGCGCGCGGCGATCGAGGCTCGCGAGCACCTGCCCGGGCTGCCGGTGCTGGTGCTGTCCCAGTACGTCGAGCAGGCCTACGCGAAGGAGCTGCTGGAGACGGGCGCGGCCGGCACCGGCTACCTGCTGAAGGACCGCGTCGGGCGGGTCGAGGAGTTCCTGGACGCGCTCGAACGCGTCGCGGCCAGGGGCACCGCGCTGGACCCCGAGGTCGTGTCGCAGCTGATGAACAAACGCGACCCGCTGCAGAGCCTCACCGCGCGGGAGCGGCAGGTGCTGCACCTCATGGCACAAGGTCTGGACAACGTGACGATCGCCGGCGAGCTGGTGGTCACCGAGCGCGCGGTGACCAAGCACATCGGCAACATCTTCCGCAAGCTGGGCCTGCCCACGAGCGACAGCGGACACCGCCGGGTGCTGGCGGTGCTGGCGTACGTCAACGCCTGAGCCCACCAGCGGTCGTGCGGCTCACGACAGCAAGCCGGCACGCACGCACTCCTGCCAGCGCTTCACCAGTCGCACCGCGACGGCTCGCGATGGTCCACAAAGGAGAGTTGATCGCGCGGATCGGCAGCCGCGACCCGCTCGCCGAGGCGGCGCGGGCGCACGCGGCCCTCGAGTCGCGCGGCGACCGGGAAACTGCCGCTGATCCCGTGACCGCCGGCTCCCGGTGAGCCGCGTCACTTGCTTCGAATTCGAAGCGGGGGTACTGTCGCTTCCAGTTGCTTCGAAGTCGAAGCAAGACGATCGAAAGGGAGAACCCCGATGAAGGCAGTGCGTTTCCACGAGTACGGCGACCCCGGCGTCCTGCGTTACGAGGACGTGGACCTGCCGGTTCCCGCGGCCGGGCAGGTCCGGGTCCGGGTGGCGGCGACGTCGTTCAACTCCGTCGACGGCAACATCCGCGGTGGCTTCATGCAGGGGCCCATCCCGGTGCGGCTGCCGCACACCCCCGGCCTCGACGTCGCGGGCACGGTCGACGCGCTGGGGGAGGGTGTCGACGGCCTCGCAGTCGGCGACCAGGTCATCGGTTTCCTGCCGATGGACGAGCCGGGCGCGGCCGCGGAGTACGCGCTCGCCCCGGCCGGGGTCCTGACGCCCGCGCCGAAGAGCGTCCCGCTGGCTGACGCCGCGGCGCTGCCGGTGGTGGGGCTGACCGCCCGGCAGGCGCTGTTCGACCACGGCTCGCTGGTGGCCGGGCAGCGGGTGCTGATCAACGGCGCCGGGGGAGCGGTCGGCGGTTACGCCGTGCAGCTGGCCAAAGGCGCCGGGGCGCATGTCGTCGCGATCGCCGGCGGGCGCAGCAGCGCGGCGGTCAAGGCTGCCGGTGCGGACGAGGTCATCGATCACACCACCACGAGCGTCACCGACGCGGTGACCGAGCCGGTGGACGTCGTGCTGAACCTCGCCCCGGTCGACCCGGCCGCACTCGCCGCGCTGGTCACCCTGGTCCGGCCGGGTGGCGTCCTGGTCAACACGACCGTGTGGATGCCCGCGCCGGGCGACGAGGAACGCGGCGTGCGCGGCATCGACCTCTTCGTCCGCAGCGACGCGGAACAACTGGCGTCGCTGGTGACGCTGATCGACCGCGGCGACCTGCGCGTCGACGTCGCGGAGCGGGTGCCCCTGGCCGAGCTGCCTGCGCTGCACGCGCGAGCCGCCGAGGGCGCGGTGCACGGCAAGGTCGTCGTCCTTCCCCCCGCCGCCTGACGCCCTCCCGGTCGCGATCACCACGCGACCGCGGACGACGGCGCCACGCCGCCTTGTCCGAGCCCGGATCCTTCCGGAGCTCGCCTATCCCACGCGCAGTTCGTCGCCGCCGACGGTCACGACGTCGCCACGCTGCAGCTGCCGTCCCCGGCGCTCCTCGACCTCGCCGTTGACCTGGACCTGCCCGTCCTCCAGGAGTGACCGGGCATCGGACCCGGACTCGACCACGTTGGCGAGCTTGAGGAACTGACCGAGCCGGATGGACCCATCACTGGTGGCGATCTCGCGCATAACGCCATTGTCCCGCACGCCCGCCGGCCCAGCGCGGTGCACCGTGCATCCTCACGCTCACAACGATGCTGTCGTGGCTGGAGACCATCGAGGCGCCGGTACAGGTGCGTCTCGTCGTAGCTCCAGCCGTGCAGCATCACCAGCAGTGGCCGTGACTCGCGTGCACGCTCCACTTCGGACTACAGCACCGCTTCGCGGTCCATTCCCGGCTCATTCCGCGGCGAACTCGGACAGCGGATCGGTGTGCGCGGGCGTCCAGCCCAGCTCACGCTGCGCCTTGGCCGAGGTGAGCTGCTGGTCGAGGGCGAACGCGTCGGCGATCGGGCCCATCCGGTCGCGGGCCTCGTCCAGGGACAGGGAGACGGTCTTCCCGTCGAGCCCGGCGCCGCGAGCGCACGCCTCGGCGACCTCTTTGGCCGTCGGGTTGACGCCGCCCACGCCGAGGTACACCGAGCCCGCCGGAGCCGTCAACGCCGCCACGTACAGCCGGGCGAGGTCGTCGAGGTGGATCAGGGCCCAGTGGTTGCCGCCGTCGCCGATGTAGGGGATCGCGCCGCTTTCCTTCCCCGGCTGGACGAAGAAGATGTCGATCAGGCGGTTGTCGCCCCCGTAGAGCAGGCCGGGCTGGACGATGACCGGCCGTCCGCCGTCGGCGGCCCGGGCCAGCACCGCGTTCTCGACGGCCTGCCGCCAGGCCACGATGGCCGGTGGGTTCCACGGTGCGGTTTCGTCCTGGACCCCGTCGGTGTCGCCGTAGACCCAGCTGCCGCCGGTGTGCACGTAGGTGCCGCCCCCGACGCCGTCCTGCATCGCGGTGGCCGCCGCCAGGTCCTCCTCGCCGCTGGTGGCCTGAGCGAGGTGGATCACCGCTTGTGCCCGCGCCGCTGCCTGGTTGAGCACGTCGAGGTCGGTCAGGTCACCGCGGACCGCGCTCGCCCCGGCGGCGACCACGGCCGCCTCCGCACGCTCGCTGCGCGCGAGCGCCTCGACGGTGTGCCCTTGCCGAACCAGCTCGCCGATCGTCGCGCGGCCGATGTAGCCCGAGCCGCCCGTGAGGAAGATCTTCATCACTGTCCCATCACTCGTGTTCCGTTCCTCCTCCACGGTGACCCGGGCACCCGGGGTGCGTCCAAGACCCGTTCCGCGCGCTGTGATGCCGTGACGGCATCACAGACCTGCGATGATGGGCGGGAGCGGGAGGTGCCTCAGCGTGGACTTCGACTTGCGGAAGCTGCGATATTTCGTCGCGGTGGCCGAAGAGCTGCACTTCGGGCGGGCAGCGGCGCGGCTGCACATCGCCCAGCCGGCGTTGTCGCGCCAGATCCGCGCCCTCGAAGACGAGCTGAAGACGCCGCTGTTCGTCCGCGACCGCCGGAGCACGGTCCTCACCGCGGCGGGCGAACAGCTCCTGGCCGATGCCCGGGGCCTGCTGGCGACGGCCGAAGCCGTGCACCGGAGGGTCTCGGCCGCGGCCGAGGCGAAACCGGTGCTCACCGTCGGGTTCATGCCGGGCATCGTGGTCACCCCCGCGGTGCAGGTACTGGCCCGGCGGCGGCCGGACGTCAGCGTCCGGCTGCTGCGCACCAGCTGGCACGATCAGGTGGAGGTCGTCCACGACGGCCGCGTGGACGTGAGCATCGTCAGACTGCCGATCGACCAGCGCGGGCTGACCGTGCGGCCGCTGTTCACCGAACCCCGCGTCGTGATGGTGCCCGCCGGGCACCGGCTGGCGGGCAAGGAGTCCGTGTCGGTCACCGAACTCGCCGACGAGCACCTGCTGCAGGACCCCGACGCGGTCCCGGAGTGGCGGGACATCGCCCTCGAACTGCGCAAGCCGGACCGCCCCGAAGTGCCTCGCATCAACAGTGTCGAAGAGAAGCTGGAACTCGTCGCCGCCGGAGCGGGGATCAGCGTCATCCCGCTGTCGACGGCGACGTTCTACACCCGCCCGGACGTCATCGGCATCCCGGTCGAGGACATCGGGCCGAACCAGGTGTGCCTGGCTTGGCTCGCGACGCGCCGGTCGCCGCTGATCGACGCTTTCCTCGCCGCCGCGGCAAACCTGGCGCCCTAGTCTCGGCAAGCACTCCGGTCGGCTTCCGGGGGCGAACAGGGGGCAGGGTCGACCCGGAGTAGCCCGGAGAAGACGCGATCGGCCCGGCACGAGGTCTCCCAAGTGAGGGGCCATTCGTGTCACGTCAAGCGAAGTGCCCCCGGGGCGGCTCCACCCAGATGCACACCGGTTTCGGCGCTGCTGACGTGCGCGGCACCGCCGGGTCGTGGTCCGCGGCGCTGGGGGAGCGGCCGCTCGTCCTCGAGGCGCGGGTGCCGATGGTGATGGAGCGTCGGAAGCGTCCGCAGGAGGCGGCAACGTGAGAGTAGTGAACTCGGCCCTTGTTCTGATCGGACCCCGCGTTCGAGCGGTCCTCGCCGGGCGAGACCGTGTGCTCAGCGCCGACCCTGGCGAGTTGAAACGGGGTTACCGGCCCTGCACCTTTTATCCTCGGTGACCATGACCGTCTACCCGAGTCGACACCGGCGTGATTCGTCCCCTAAACGGGCGGCGGAGTCGCAGGCTGCGTTTCTCGATCGGGTGGCCGGGGCGTACTGGGATCAAGTTCGCGACGTGATCAACGAGTGGTGGTCTCACCTTCCGGATCAGGCGCGGTCTGGTGTCCGCAGTCGGTTGCTGGATCGGAACTCCGGCTCGAACGTGTTTTCCGCGTTGTGGGAGTTGTACCTGCACGAGATGTTGCTCGGTTCCGGCTGCACCGTGGAGGTCGAGCAGGCGGTTGGTACCCGGGGCAAGTACCCGGACTTCCTGGTGACTCACGATGGTGAGCAGTTCGTCCTCGAGGCGATCTGGACATCACAGCGTATCGGGGACCCTACGCAGGACGCGATGTCGGGCCGACTGCTCGATGCCATCAACAGTGTGCCGAGCCCCAATTTCTTCCTGTCGGTCTCGATCGTTCGCGTCGGGTCGGCGGAGCCACCGCAGAGGGGGTTGAAGTCTGAGCTTGCGCGATGGCTGGGCGGCTTGGACCCCGATCAGATCCAGGCCGACTACGAGCAGCGCCAGGTCCCCTTGCCGAGTCATATCTGGCAGGAGGCCGGATGGTCGTTGTCGTTCACGGCGATGCCACGTAGTCCCGGTGCACGGCGGCGTTCGGCCAGGGCGATCGGCATCTATCCGATGATCTGGATGCGCGACAGATCAGACCACGTGCTTAACGCGGTGAAAAGGAAGGGCGGGAAGTACGGCGACCTTGCGCTGCCGTTCGTCGTCGCCTTGGGGCAGGCGGCGCTGTTCCCTGACGACGAGGACATCGTGACCTCGCTCTACGGGAGTTCGGTCGAGTACGCCCACACCGGGAACGGCTCCACGTTCAGCCGGCTTTCCGACGGCTACTGGTCCCCTCTCCGCGACAACGGTCACCACCGGGTTAGCGGGGTGCTCGTCGTCGACAACCCGGCGCCCTGGACCTGGGCTACGGTCACTCCCGTTCTATGGCATAGCAACGATCCGAGGTCGATCCCGGCTCCGATCCTTCCGACGTGGGCAAGCGCCCGGCTCGTTAGGGACGAGATCGATCAAAAGCCGGCTGCCACCCCTGCCCGTACTGCGGTCCGCCTTGGCCAGGACTGGCCGGTCGGGGAAGCGTTCCCACGACACATGGCCTGAACTTTCGAGGTTCACGCAGCCGCGTCGCTTCCCGACGTGCGCGAGCGCGGTGGTCGCCTCGCAGGTTCTCCAGCGCCGATGCTCGGCGTCCCAGATCTCCGCCGCGCGTGGGCTTGGCCTGCCGCAGATCATTCGAGGGGCGCTGGTCCTCCTCCGGCTGGCTGGCTGGCTGATGAGTTTGGTAGGTCTTGAATACTCAACCCCGTTGCGGTGCTGCGCTCGAAGCTCGTGCACGACTCTCCATCATCTGGTGGGCCGGTGATCAGGCTGGCGAGACTTATTGAACGAGCATCCGGAAGCAGGGCGGTTAAGGCCAGCGAGACCGGGTGTGGCGGCCGCATCTAGGAAGGCGGCGAGCAGGCGCCCTCCGTTGTTGTCCGGGAGGCGTCGGAGATGGTCGTGGACGTGGGCGTGTTCGGACTTGCAGGCTTTGATCTGCCGGTGGTACTGGCGGCGGCGTTCGTCGTTGTCGTGGAGGGCGCTCGACGGGATTGCGCTGATGTGGTGGCGGATCAAGGTGTCGAGTGTGGTGTCGAGGCGGGTGCGTTGGTGTTGTAGTGCGAGGACTTCTTCGCCGTGGAGGAATGTGCGCCCGGTGTGGCGAGCGTAGTCGCGAAGGGCTTGTCCGTGCTGCGCGTCGCACTGTGCGATGTCGGCACCGAGGCGGGCGGGGAATTCGTAGAGAGTTTCGAAGATGTCGATCCCGGCTGCGGTGATGGCGTCACCGCTCGAGCGGAACGCGACGAGGTCGTCGAGCCATTCGGCGAAGGAGAAGGAGTAGGCGGGGCTGTGTGCGGCGACGAGTCGGGATGCTTCGGCCAGGAGGTAGTCCCCGGCGAGGATGACCGTGGTGGTGGCCCAGTCGATGCCGCGGAGGCACGTGGTCGGGGCGCGTGCGGTGGTGAGGAACGTGAGGGCGGCAAGGCTGGCCAGTTCGACCGCGGCGACGAGGGTCGCGTGACTGGGGTCGGGAGTGTGTCCGTTGGTGAGGGTGGCGCCGGCGAATAGGATCGCGGGTCGGAGCCGACGTCGCGTATCGCCGATGTCACTGAGCAGCATGCGGGCGAGAAAAGGCCAGTCGTGACGGACCGTGGACGCGAGTACCTCGTCGCAGGCCAGCAAGAATGGCTTCAGGGGGAGTGTGTCGGCATCGTCGAGATCGAGCCGGGCGACATCGGCGAGGCCGGTGACGCCTTCGGGGAGCAGGATCGCACGGCGGGTCTTGGCGATGAAGGGGTGGTCATTGTGGGCTGCGGCAGCGAGCACGCGCCAGGCCAGCTGGTAGCGGCGTACGGCGTGCCGCGAGGTTTCGAAGTAGCCGACGAACGAGCGTTCCAATGCTCGTGAATAGCTGTTGGCGGCGTCGGTGGGGTGTGTGGTAATGGCGGTGGCGGCATGGCGGCCGCTGTCGAGGGCGTAGCTCATCCCCTCGCCGGTGAACGGGTTGACCAGGCCTGCGGCGTCGCCTACTGGTAGCGCAGGCCCGATGGTAATGGTGGCGGGGTTGTAGGTGGTGGCGAGCGGGCCGCCGGAGGCCGAGTTGGCGGGTGTCAGGCCGGGTGGGGTCGTGGTGTGGAGGTCGAGTTGGTCCAACGCGAGCTTGAGTGCTTGTTCGTCGGTAGGGACGGTTTGGCGGTTGTGGATGATGGTGATGGTGACGGCGTTGTCGTGGGCGGGTATCAGCCAGACCGCGAACGGCGTCTGGTCCGGCGTGTGCTGGGCGGGGATGGCCAGGTGTAGGACGGGTGAGTTCAGGGGTGCGTTCGTGTGGAAGGTTTGGGTGCTCGCCCACCTCATCCCAACGTTATGGGCGCTGTCCAGCTTGTTCGCCGAGTCGTTGTGACCTCGGGCGTCGACCACGTGCCGGGTGCGAAAGCGTCGTCCGGAGGCCAGTGCGAGGTCAGCGCCCTGGTCTGCCGGTGTGATCGTCGTGACGGAGTCCTCGACGCAGGTGGCGCCGGCGGAGCGAGCGGCGTCAACAAGGGTTGCACGGAGTTGATGGTCGCCGATTGTGAGTCCGGGGAAATCTAGGGATTCGACCGGTTGATTCGCTCGTGTCGCCAGCCGGATTCGGTGTATCTGCCGGGCTCCGGGGACCGCGGCCAGGTCGATGTCGAGGCTGGACAGGGCTGCGATAGCCGAGCCGGACAGCAGAATGCGCCGGTCCGCGTGGGAGGGTGGTGGCCCGATGAGGGTCACGTGGTGGCCGCGGCGGGCTAGGGCGAGCGCGGCGGTCGTACCGGATGGTCCAGCGCCGAGTACCGCGACGGTGGTTTCGGCGTGGGCTGGGGTGGCGGTCATGCTGGTGGGTTCTCCAGGCTGGCAAGGAGTGCGTGTAGGGCTGCGCGGGCGGGGCTCTCGGGCAGATTGTTCAGCTCCGCGTTGGCCGCATTGAGGCGTTCGGTGGCGAGGGCGTGTGCTGCGGCGAGGCCTCCGAGTCGCTCGACCTGGTTGGCGAGGGCAGGAAGACCGGAGTCGGTGAGGTCAGGGTCGAGGAGGTTGCGCTGAAGGGTGCGTGCGCTGTCCGCGGCCAGGGCGAGCACGACCGGGGCGCCGAGCAGGCCGCGCAGCAGATCGGTGCCGTGGGGTTTACCGGTGGTGGCGGTTTCGATGTCGAGGCAGTCGTCGAGGATCTGGAAGGCCACTCCGGCGTGCCGCGCAACGGTGACGACGGTGCGCAGGATTTCCGGGCGGCAGCGTGCTTCGGCCGCGCCGAGGTGGGCACACAGTCCGAACAGTTCGCCGGTCTTGCTCGCGGCGAGTTCCACGTAGTCCTCGATATCCAGTTGGGTGTCGAAGGCTCGTTCGAGGTCGAGCACCTGTCCATGCGCCAGGCGTGCCGCGGCGCGGGTGACGACCCGATACGCCCCTGGTCCTAGATCGGCGGCTTCCATACCTGCGGCGGAAAAGCATGCGAGCCCGGCCAGGACCGCGATTTGCGGCCCGTAGCGCGCGTGGGCGGCGGGCACGCCACGCCTCTCCGCCGCACAGTCGACGATGTCGTCGTGCAGCAGAGAAGCGACGTGCATCAGCTCCACCACTGCTGCGGCGCGTTCCAGCCTGCCCGGCGCGGACGCCCCGAATCCGGCGCAGGTGTAGAGCAGGTGTGTCCGCAGACGTTTCCCAGGCCGGTCGAGCAGTGTCGTCACGGCAGGCTGCAGGTTCGCCGGTATCCCGCGGGCGAGGTAACGTAGCCGGTTGGTGACGCGGTCGGAGAATTCCTGGGACTGAGAAGGAAAGGAGACATCGGTCGACACGCGAGTGGGTTCCTAGTTGTGGTCGGTCGAGATCGGTCCGATGACCTCAATGGTGGGTACCTGGGAGATCAGGTCGTACACGGTCTGGTAGGTGTCGGTTTGGTTGAGATAGTCGATGATCTGGGACCGGTTCATGCCTTCGGTCGGCACGAGGACGTACGCCAGGAGATTCTGTGCACAGGCATATTCTTCGTAGGTGAAGGTGCCGGTCGAGTACAGGCCCCAGATGATGTTTGCGACGTCCTCGAGTTGCTCGTGGGTGACGACCTCGGCGGAGTTGGGGTCGTTGAGGAGTGTGGCGACGAAGTCGTGGTACTGCGCGTAGTAGGACTGCGCGTAGGCCTGTTCGCCTGAGTGGTCCTGGCCTTCGCGGGAGGCGAGCCGGTTCTGGACGACCTCGGTGTTGACGTAGGTGGTGGATATCATCAGCCGGCCGACGAGCGTCTGGGCGAGGAAGTCGTCGCGGAGCTTGTCCGACAGTGCTTCGTCCTGGGTTACGGGGATGTCGTAGTAACTCTCCAGCGAAGCGAGCATCATGCAGGGCAGGAAGTACAGGAAGATGAACAGCGGAAGGTTCCCGTTGCCTCCTAGGCACGCCACTGAACCGGAGTCTCCGGCCCAGTGGAAGAACAGCGTCCAAAAGCAGTCCTCATACTGCACAATCCCGAGCGGGCCCTCGGTGTCGACAAAGATGTCCA
Source organism: Amycolatopsis sp. NPDC006125 (assembly GCF_040614195.1). Taxonomy (NCBI): domain Bacteria; kingdom Bacillati; phylum Actinomycetota; class Actinomycetes; order Pseudonocardiales; family Pseudonocardiaceae; genus Amycolatopsis; species Amycolatopsis sp. NPDC006125. The sequence continues at coordinate 44,635 of NZ_JBEXTZ010000038.1, read as the reverse complement.
TGTCGACGCCGACGATGCTGGCCGACGTGTAGCCGGTGGTGCGGCCGACCTTCTCAATGTTGATGAACAGGTCTGGCGCGACGACTCCCGCCACGGCGCCACCACCCGGGCCGACGGGCCTACTGACCAGCGGACGCACGTTCAACGCCGCGATTGTGGCGTCCATGCGGGTGAGGAAGCAGTTTCCCATCGCGTCTCCGGAAACCGCCATACCGACGACGGGATGGTTGCGGGTGATCTGCTGCATGAGATCACGCGCCACCAGCTCGGTGGAGGCACTCTGGTTGTTCAGTTGCGCGATGGCGGCGTCGACGGTAGAACGCTCGGTGAGCGGCACGAAGCGTTTGAGCGTCGCGACCTGGTCGGCGGCGGTGCCGCCATCGTAACCGCCCGGTTGCAGTACAGGGTCACCAGGAACACCCTGGTTGAGCCGGGCGATGACGTGATTGTTGGACAGGATGCAGATGGTTTCGTCAGTGTTGTCCCTGACGTAACAGCCCATTGTACCGACAGCGCGCCCGTCACGAAGATTGGAGATTCCTGCGCCCTGGCGCACCGGTCGCATGAATTCGGTGATAGCTGGATCACCAGTGGCGGCGGTGGTGACTGGCGTCTTCGCGTAATCAGGAGCGTTGTCGCGCAGAGTGCTATTGCGAAACGGACCAGCCTGAACCACGTCCACGCCCCACGTTTCGCCCTCGATATTGAGCGACTTCGGAAGGAGACGCCGCCGCGAGACCAGGTTTTCGACGCGCTTTTTCTGCACCAGAACGACGACCACTGGTTCGTCGGTCCATTGGTTGTTCCGGCGGCGCAAGCTGACCCCGGCGCCGGTGACGTTCGGGTCATCCCCGTAGTCGGTGAGGATCTGCTTCTTCCCCAGCTTGAGCTTTTCCCGCACCTCGGAGGCGATGTGTACGTTCGTAGGTTTCATAATCTCGTCAGCTCCTCATCTGGCGCGAGCGAAATAATGTCTGTCGTTGAGGATCCGCAGACCCAGCAGCCAGACGCGAGCCTGAGCGTCGCTGTTGGGATCGAACTTCGGCGAGATGGTCGTGACCGCAACGGCGACGGCCGCCGTGATCGCCCTTCTCGCAGTCGAATCCTGCGCGGCGTACTGCTCCGCCAGGGTCCTCAGAACGTCGTTCTGGTCTTCAAAGTTGATGTTCGCGATAAGCAGAGTGGTGGTCGCCTGGTGCACGTCGGACTGCCTCGCCGGTTCGACGCGGGCGTAGGCGGTCTGCAGGCGGGGCTCGGTCGCCCGCGTGGTCGCGGGGCCCGGCTCGCCGTTGTCCGGGAACGGGACCGGAAACACCGCGCCGGTGCGAGCGATCGCTAGCAGGACACGCACCTGATCCGCGGTCAGTGCCCCGGACGTTTCGGCTACGGCTGCGGGGGCGATGAGGGCTCCGCCGGCGACCGCGCTGGTTCCAACAGCTCCCAAGAACCACCGCCGGTTCAGCCTGCCGGTTGAACCTCGACCGGGGGACGGGCCCTGTCGGGACGAGAAATCCGACATATTCGCTCCAAACGTTCTGTCAGGTCTAAGAAACTTCGGGCCCCGGTTAACCGGGTAGTAGGGCGGTCGGTAGCGGGCCTCGAACGGTTTCTGGACTTAGGGTGAAACCGAACTCCCGCGACATCATCGCCAGCGCCAGGACCACCTCTTCGCGTGTCGAGTACGGCGTCGGCACCGGGAGTAGCCCGACTTCGTGCATGAGCCTGTCGAAATACTCCCGAGAGGGTCCAGCCAGCGAGTAATAGGGCTGATTCAGGAGAAAGACCGCACTGCGACCGTCGGGTGAGTGACAGCTGACTTGGTTTGGACCCATTTCATTGCAGGTGACCGTCACGAAGTCGTGGTTGACGGCCGCACGGCCCAAGGGCTCCGTGGGAAGTGATCCTGCCCGGACCGGCTCCATCACCACCACCCACTCACCGCTGAGCGCAACCCGCACGCATGCGGTCTCCGCGTCGGCGGAGGTGTCGTAACCCCAGCTCTCGAGCAGCGTCATCTCACGGACCGCTGCGGGTGGGACACCGTAGGCCGCGAAGACGTCGTCCGGCGTGATGCCGTGGATGAAGCTCATCCGCCCGTCGTCGTCGAAGACCGTGGGATGCTCGATTACCCACGCCCAGTCGTCCTGACCAGCTGTCTCGGGAGATAGGTCATTGTCCGTCATCTCGGCCGCCCTTCTGCCCCTCTGCGCTGTGGCCATCCACGACTCTAAGCGCCGACAGCGACCCAGAAAGGATCAGTGTCGATGAGTCGGGCGCCGCGCACAAGGTTGCCGAAATCGCTACCAGCCCGATAGTTGAGCAGACTGGGCACATGCGCTCGGACGCACAGCTCGGTCCTGGTCGGAGTACCAACCGGCACGACATCAGACCAGTCTGCAGCCAGGACGCCCGTGGATCCGGTTTGCACCGCTGTAAGCTGAGCACACTCCGCGCCATCGTCGATCCCGCCGCTGCTTGCCGGGTTCTCGCGCGTGGCGGCGAAGGAATATTCGTCGCAGGAGTCGACGACCCTCTGAGCGGGATTATCAGGCGGGCTGTAAGACTCCAGCGCCAGGTTCATGGCCTCGTCCTGCTTGAACGAGCCACACATGATTCGTCGGTCCTGGTCGTAGTAGCGCTTGTAGTGCAGCGGCCCGCCTCGTCCTTGCAGACCGGGATGCCAGTTCAATTGCTCCTGAGCCCAGGCCACCATTCCGGCGGAGGCGCCACTCGTAGCCCTCGAAAGGTTCAAGGTGGGTGTGAACGCATGATTGACACAGCCTCGGGACACATTGCTGCCGGTGCTTGAGGTGCGGGCGTCACACCGTCCGTTCAGGTAGTCATCGATGAATGACCACGCCTGCACATTGGGGAACTTCGCCGGCCCGGAGATGCGGATTCCGAGGTCAGGGCGTACCAGGACAGCTTCGCCGTCGGTAGACACTATGCTCGTGTCCGTCTCGGTCCATGTGACCTCATACACACTGTCGGCGGCGAGAGTGATCAGACGTCCGTCATCGGGTTGCGACAGGGCGACCGCCGTGCATCTCGACACCGAGCTGTCCCGGCACAAGGGATCCACTCGAGCGCGCACCCCGCCAGCCAGCGTGCCGACGCCCGCCTTCTGCACCGTCACGCGGGCTGCATGACCCCACGACAAACTATTCCATGAGAATTGCGCCCACTGGTGGTTCTCGAGGTTCATCGAACCGGTCACCGTGGTCACGCCGTTCTCGGTCACGGTGGTGAACAGTTCCCAGATCGTGTTCGAGCAGGTGGTGAACCGGTCGGGGTTCTCCACGTACCATTGGCCTTCCTCGAACTGGCAAGCGACGGGTCCAATGATCGCGGCGACCGACATTGGCGCTGAGCCTTGTTTGTCGGTTCCGGGCTTCGTACCCCGCAGGTGGGTCACTCTGGCACAAAATCGTTCGCCGGGTCGCTCTCCTGGCGTGCAGGTGGTGTGCGGGTTATTGGCGTTGTCAGCTATTCTGACTGATGTCGGTTCTGCGTCGGCCTTGTAGGAGAAGACCAGTGCAGAACTAGTGAGCACTAGAAGGGCCATTGACGCTAGGACAAGGAAGTAACTTCGTCTTCGTGCAGTACTAAACATCAGCATTTCTTCCCTTCAGGCAAGCTGGGCATACACGCGTGATCTAGATCACGCGGTAAACTGAAAACCCGGTGTTCGCCACGATTCGTCTGAGGTCGTCGAACGATGCAGGGTGTTGCACGTTCGGCTCAGCAACCTCGACCTCGGCTGCGAACGCGATACAAGGTGTTCGCCCGTTCAGCGTCACCGAGTTACGTGCCGCCGGGGGTTGCGTCGACCTGGCTCTTCTGTGCGACACGCCAATTGGACAGTTTTGCGTTGTGCGCAGAGCCGGTATGATGGAAATGTCCGGTTGGTTGGAGCCAATATCGTAGGCCTGTTTCAGCCGTCAAGCTTGGCCGCGAGATGGCGTACCTCGGATTCTCGAACGACGGCCTGACACTTCGCTCAAGAGGTGTCAGATGGACGTGCAGCTTTAGCCCTCGGCTTCGATTTACGGTCGTGATATCGCGCTATCCGGCCAACGGGATGTAACTGCAGTGTCAGTGCTGCACTCGGCAAAACGACAAAGGTCCACAGTGTGCAGCGTCTCGCTGCCGCCGCGGTGCCGGGTCTGCCGGCACTCGTGCGACGCACACGTCCAATGTCAGGTGGTTTATCTGATGAACAACAATCATTGATGCCCCTCCCCAGAAGCGGATGTGTCAGGCACATCCAGACGTCGACACTTTAACCACGCTCAACGGCGCCCCGGAAGCACTTAGCTACCACAAGTTCATGTTCACACCGTTGGAGTAGCGCCCGCTGTTCGGTCAACACACGGTTGCGTACCTGTGTCGCAGCTGCCACGCGGCCGGTGCACACAACCGTTACTTGACAACGGTATTTTGTTTCGAGTAAGGGCCAGGGAGCATCAGGTAACGATTACGCAGTCACTTACCGTGGGTGAACCGGAACCTGGGAGATCATGATGAGATTCGAACGGTCGGGGGCAACCGCGGCCTTGCTGGCGAGCTTGCTTCCGGTGTGGCTGGCGCCAAACATCGACGCGACGCCCACCAGGGCGGAAATGGCGCCCGTATCGGGTCTAACGTTGCGTCCAGCGCAACCCGGGCCGACGGAAGACGATGTCATCACGACCGCCGTTGATGAACAGGCTTACGTGCTCGGTCCGGTCTTCAACACGAGTCGTTGCCTTGAAGCCGATGCCGACACGATCAACGCGAACGGAACGACAGTGCACTGGTGGACGTGCGACCCGACCAGCGCACCACGTCATGATAAATCTGGAAAATAATTCCTTAGGGCTATTATCGGTTGCAGAACGACGCCAGCGGCCGTTACCTCGATGCAGACCTTAATACGATCGACGGCACGGTCGTCCAGTTGTGGGACTACAACGCCGGCGGCGACAACGAGTCGGCAGGTTCGGTTCGTAGGGTATTACGTCGGCCTCGGCCTCACGCGGTGCTGCGCCCACGTTGCTGCGGCGTCGCGTACCCGGAGCTTCCAGGGGCGCGGTTCACTGGAGGCGATCTGATTCCAGAGTGCAGCGCTGGACGCGGTGAAGGTGTCGATCGCCTCTGACGGCGCTGTCGACCAGGCGGGGTGGGTGGATGCCCAACGCTCAGCGTCCGCTGGGGTGTGTCCTTCGGCGATGAGCCAGAGTGTGGTGCAGGCGGTGTCGATCCAGGGGGCGCCGAGCGTGGGCCAGGACCAGTCGACGAGCCGCGCGCCGCAGTTGGTGATGAGGATGTTGTGTGGGTTGAGGTCGGTGTGCAGCAGGTGGTCGCCGGCGAGCAGGGTCGGGTCGACGCCGGCCTGTAGAGCGGCGTCGGCCCAGCGGTCTTCGATGCGTCGGCATCCGGTCGTGGGGGCCTTCAGTTTGGTGAGGTGGGTGAGCATCCGGGTGACGGCGGGGAGGTCGGCTGAGCCGGGGGAGAGGTCGGCAGGGTGGCCGTCGAGGTGTTCGAACCCGAGGATGTGCCACCCGGCGATGTCAATGTGCCAGCGCAGGCGTGGCGCGATGGGCTGGGCGTAGGGGTTGATGAAGGCTTCTCGGCGTTGCGCGGCGGCCTTGGCGCTGGGTGTTCCTTTGGCGAAGATGAGGCCGGTTTCGGCGTGCAGGCGGGCGGTGAAAGCTGCGTTGAGGCCTGCGCTGATCGTTTCGCCGCGGTGTACCCGGCCGGTGTGCTGTTCGACCGCGGCGCGGACGGCCGCCGGCAGCTGGTGCCACTGGGTGCGCGGGGTAGCCGGGATCATCGCGTGGGCGGCGGACGGGTTCGGTGTGGGAGTCATGCGGGCACGGTGCTGACATAGCCGAGCGGACGGAGTCCTTCGGACTGGAATAGCTGGTCGGATGCGCCTCCAGTGCGGGCCTGGAGGAGTTGATAATCAGCGCGGTGTTCAGCGGCCCATCGTTCGACGGCGCGCCAGAGGGCACGCCCATGTCCGTGGCCGCGGTGTCCGGGCACGACGCCGAAGTACTGTGGCAGCAGCATCTCTCGGCCGGACCGGTCGGGCATGATCGTCAGCGGCCCGATCGCGCCGACGACGTGCCGGTCAGCTTGGGTGACGAGGATCGGCCCATCCGGGTGGCCAGCGTCGCGTCGCTGGCGCAGGAAGTCGAAGCCGTGGTGAGCCATCGCCGTGGCGAACGCGGTGAAGGTGGCGGCGACCTCGAGGTCGCAGTCGTCGAGATCGGTCACCGCCGGTCCTCTCGGAGGTTCGGGTGCTGGGTGGTTGAAGTCCTTGAGGAGCACGCGGGTGTGGTTCCCCTGGCCGGTGACGTTTGTGCTGAACCAGATCACGCGCCCACTCGCGGCATCTAAGGTGCGACACCAGCGACGTGTCGCTGCCCGTAGCGCGTCGAAGTCGGGGGAATCGCCGTAGAAGTAGGTCTTCACCGTGCCGCCGCCGCGCCGACTGAGGACCGGGATAATCGTGTGGTCCGGGCGGTGAAGGATCTCGTCGACGAGCACCATGTCGGCCTTGGCGGGTGACCAGCGCCGGTCCTTGTCGAACGGGAGGGCGACGCCGGCTCGGCTGGCGGTCAGCACGTCGGCGAACAGCTCGGTGAACATCTCGGGGGTGCACAGGTCGGGGTGCGTCGGTCCCAGAACCGGTATGTAGGGGACGGTCAGCACCCGGCTCATCCAGTCGGCCCGCAGGTGCATGGCTTGGAGCCTAGGACGGCGTGGTGAGGCACCGGCGCGCGGACACGCCGGTACCCCACCGGCTGGGTCAGTAGGGGTTGTCGTCGCCTGCGTTGCAGGAGCACTTCGAGGACTCGACCAGCACGTCGAGGTCCTCGACGAACTCCAGCTCGTCGGACTCGGCGCGCGGGGGCTGCAGTTCCAGCAGGACAGCGGTCACGGCGATCACCTCCTTCCGTAGGTTTCGGCGTCAGGATCCGTGTTGGCAGTAGGCCGAAAGCGGGGCTTTGGCCTTGCGGTAGAGCTGCACCAGCGGCATGCACGTGCCGCAGGAGCCTTGGAGCTGGCAGCCGGCGCAGCCGCCTTGGCGGAGCAGCAGCGCGTCGGCGATCCCGCCGAGCCGGGTCAGGCCCTCGACACCTTCGGTCATGAGGGGGATCTGCGGGTCGCGGCCGACTTTGCAGATGCTGGCCATGCCGTGCGGGTCGACGTGGAAGAAGGTGTGCCCGGCCGAGCAGCCGGTGAAGGGTTTGCGTTTGCGCAGGTACTCCTGCGACTGGGCGGGTAGGGACTCGGCGCCGCCGTAGATGGTCGGCGACATGTTGGAGAACACGTGGTGGGGCAGGTCGAAGCGCTCGGCCAGAGCTTTCATGGCGTCGACTTCGTGGGCGTTGGTGTTGGTGACGATCAGGTTGAGGTTCATCGGCAGGGCGGCTTCGTGGGCGGCGGTGAGGCCGCGCAGGAACTTGTCGAACGAGCCGCGGCGGCGGGTCAGCCCGTCGTAGCTCTCGGCCGTGGCGCCATAGACGCTGATCGTCAGCCGGTACGGGCGCAGCGTGGTCAGCAGGTCGAGGATGGCGGGGTTGTGCAGCCGGGAGCCATTGGAGGAGATCGACAGCATCATGCCCAGCTCGAACGCCAGCCGATACACGTCGGGGAACAGTTTGTCGATCAGCGGCTCGCCGCCGGTCAGCTGTAGCCACAGCACGCCCGCGTCGCGCATGCTGCGCAGCAGCCGCTCCCGATCGGGCCAGGAAAGCCCCTCGAACCTCTTCAGTCCGAGGTAGCAGTGCTCGCAGTCGTAGTTGCAGCCCAGGTTCAGCTCATACGACGCCCGCCCGTAGCCGTAGGGTGAGATCGGGCGGACCAGTACCGCCTCGCCGACCCGCCGGTCGGTGAGGTCGAGATCGGGCCAGCGGCGCCGGACAGCGTCCACCAGCCACTGAGGGCACCGGCCGGTGCCGGCCTGTTCCAGCTCGCGGTGGCGACGCGGGCCGATCTTGACCCCGCTCGGGCTGCCTGGACGCAGCAGGAGGAAGTCCTCGAGGAACTGACTGGCGATCAAGTCATGCACGAAAGGCTCCTCAAGCCGTGGGAGATGCGGCCGGGGCGATGGGAAGTTCGGCGTGCAGGCGAACGAGTTCGCCGAGCTCGACGATGAGAGCGCCGAGAGCACGCTGACGTTCGGGAGACATTCGGCCTTCGCGGAGCTCGAGGGCGGCGATGGGCAGGTTGCCTGCCATGGTGGCCAGCGCTTTGACCAGCGCATTCGTCTCTGTGATCGCCTCGGGAGGGGGCATCCCCTCGGGGCTGGTTGCCCTCGTGGTAACGGTGCGTTGCGCAAGCCGGGTCGCCATGTCGGAGCCCTTCCGGTCGACTGTCTCGGTGATGCGGCACCCGCCGCCCGGCTCGTGCGTTCACAGACAACCAGCGGCATCTGTGGGCGGCTCGGGGGCTGGCTGGGCGGCGGGTGCCACCTATCACGAAACAGCAGGTGAAGCCATCGATCCACCCTGCGCGACCGTGATCTTGGGAGCGATGTTTCCCTGTTCAACGGGGAGAGAATGCGGCATGATCGCGGGTGCGTATCGTCCGTGCGACCATCGCCGCCGGGGAGGAAACCATGCCCTCTGCGACACGCAGCGTCCGTCAGGAGCAGCGGAAATTGTCGGCTGAGCTGCGGGCTCAGTCAAAGACCTGGACCGAGATCGCGCACGTGTTTGCCGTGCGCTACCGGGTCAACATGCGGGCGGCGTTACGGCTTGTGCATGGCTGGAGCCAGCGCGACGCGGCGGAGCAGTGGAACGTGCGGTGGCCTGCTGATCCGAAGACGTTCAAGAACTTCTCCTACTGGGAGCTGTGGCCCTCCGACACTGGTCACGCACCTTCGCTAGAGGTGCTGGGGCGACTGGCCGAGCTGTACGAATGCAGCGTGGCGGACCTGGTCAGTGACGCCGCCGACTTCCGCCCGGCCGGTCCGGCACGTCTTGCAGGCGCGCCCGAGGGGCGGACACGCCCGGAGCAGGTGATGCGTGATGTCGTCGACGAGGTGCAGCACCTGGACGTCCACGAACTGGCGCGGTTGGCGGCCGAGTGGATGCGCGGTAACGGCGATGGGATGGATCGGCGGTCGTTGCTGCTCAAGGTCAGCGCGGCCGTGACTCTCGCTTCCGCGAGCCCGGGGCTGGCCGATGCCGGACCGCACGACCGTGTGCCGGCCCTGCCAGGTGAGGAGCTAACCGGCATCTGGCGCAGCCGCTACGTGTACCCGAGCACCGGCCGCGGGAAGACGTTCACCGGTGAGCACTACCTCGTGCTGCGTCAACAGGGAACGCGCCTCGTCGGCCAGAGCTTGCCGCACTCGATCGGCTCCAAGCTGCGGCTGGAGCTCGCCGTCGAGAAGGCGGTCGCCACCGGAACGTGGCGGGAACAGACCTCGCCGACTGGCTACTACAAGGGCGCGACCTACCACGGCACGCTGCAGATGGTGGTCGATCCGGCGGGCCGCCGCATGAACGGGATGTGGCTCGGTTTCGGCCGGGACTTCGCAATCAACAGCGGCACTTGGGAACTGACGTGGTGCGAGGCGCAGACCTCGAAAACCGCCCAACGCGCTTACCACCACAAGGCATGAGACCGCGTCAGCTCAGGACCGCGACGATCGTGGTGCCCGGGGCGAAGGCGCCCGTGGCGATCCGCTCGAAGAGGCCGTACATCATCTTGGCCTCGTACACCCAGTCAAGCGTGATGCCGTGCCGGGCGCGAAAGTCCGCGATGAACGTGTCGAGGTCCGGAGTGCGTTTGGCGTAACCGCCGAAGTGGAAGCTGTGGTCGAGCGTCCAGGTGTCCCACTCGCGGCCGAAGGCTTCACGTTGCAGGCGGCGCACTTCCGTCTCGAGGAACTGGGCTCCTTTGAGGACGGGGAAGCCGATCGCGCGCTGGCCGTCGCGGAGGCTTGCGGCGATCCCCGCGAGGGTTCCGCCGGTGCCGCAGGCGCAGCAGATGACGTCGAAGTGTTCGTCGATCTCGCCAGGGAGCTCGGCGCAGCCGCGCACCGCTGGGCCGTTGCTGCCGCCCTCGGGGAGGACATAGCAAGGACCTAACCGCTCGAGCAGACCCGCCAGCACGTCGGGATCCGTCTTGCGCCGGTAAGTGGTCCGGTCCAGGTAAGTCAGCTGCATGCCACGGTCGATGGCGAAGGACAGGGATTCGTTGAGTGGCAGGTGCTCCTCGCCGCGAATGACGCCGATCGTCGCGAGACCCGCATAATAACCAGCCGCGGCCGTGGCCCGGATGTGGTTGGAGTACGCGCCGCCGAACGTGAGGATGCGGTCGTAGCCCTCGACGCGGGCTGCGTCGAGGTTGTTCTTGAGCTTGCGCCACTTGTTGCCGGGAACCTCTGGGTGAATCAGGTCGTCCCGCTTCAGGAGCAGTCTGACCCCGCCGAGGCGCGGGTCCTGCACCACGTCCAGGGGTGATGGCAGGCGCACGGCCAACTCCGGCATTTCACGCGACCTACCTTCCACCACGTCGCTAGCCTAGCGACCGGTGGAGGGCTGGCGGTTCGTCCTGGTCAGGGCTTGGAGGACGTCCTCGAGGTGTTGCCGTGTCTGCTGAGGTGTCAGGGCCAAGGTGTCGAGGTCGGCCAGCAGCGCACGGTATTGGCCGACAACCTCCGGGTAGGTCAAGTACGTCGATGCCCCAAGGTGCCGGATGTGCACGACGGCGGATTCGTCCTCGCGCTCATACAGGACAAACGGGCCGAGTTGGCCGTCGTGCCAGTCGAGATCATCCGGCACGAGCCTGACCTCGGTGGTCGTCCGGTCAGAGGTGACGAGCAGCTTCTCAATCTGCTCGGCCATTACGCTTTCGCCTCCCACTCGGGACGTCAGTGCCGGTATTCCGAGATAGGCCCAGTAGCGAATCGTCTTGTTCTCGAGGAGTCCGGTCTGGCGTCCGAGTTTCAGAGTTGCGCCATGAGCGGCGTTGTCCTTCTCTGTGTTCCGTGCATATTGTGCGGTTTGTAGAAGATCGGGGACGCGAAGGGGTGACCACTCCGTTATCGTTGTGGCTTGCGATTCGAGGTTCAGGATTTCCGACACGTCATCCGAGATGCCGAAGAGTCCCACAGCGCTGCCGCGTGCGCTGCTCCACTGAGCGACCTTGAGGAGGTCGTCGCGGGCTCGGCCTGTGATCTTGAGGACGCCGGCAAGGGCTCTCACCTGGTCCTCCGACGGCACACGCGAGCCGTCCAACCAGCGGCCGAGCGTGGTGTGCACTACCCCCAGTCGCTGGGCAACTGAGCGCAGACTGTCCTGCGGCTGCCGGGCCGACCAGTGGGAGCGCAGCAGGCTGGCCAATGGCTGCTCGCTGTCCGCTCGTGCCTCTCGGTCATCGCCCGCCATGAAGTGAAGAGTACCGATCACGCTCTCTTTGTGCGAACGACCCGCTTGGGCTATTGCCAGCTTGCATTAGGGCAATGCACGGTCTGAGTGGTGCCAGCGCTGGCACCGATTGGCACCAGTAATGGAAAGAAGGTCGGTCATGTGGCCCCGAGTGTATTTTAGAGGTTTGCTTCCGACTTCGAACTCGCGATCGCGGCGTATCGGAGAAGGCCGCCATGCAAAGCCGGAGCGGATCAAGACGAAGCTCAATGCGGAGAACGGCTGGGGGCGGGTTAGGCGGAATCGGCGATGAACCAGCGCGAGCGCACCCCCGAGTTCGCGTACATGCTGGTCGCGGAGGCGATCAAGTCGCGGATCGAGTCCGGCGAGTGGCGGCCGCATCGGCCGCTTCCGGCGGAGAGGCGTCTGGCGCAGGAGCTTGGGTATGCGCTGGGTACGGTCCGTCATGGGACTCGAGTTCTCCGGGATTTGGGCTTGCTCTACACGGTGCCCGCGAAGGGGACGTTCGTCGCGCCTGAGGCTCCGGCGTTGCTCAGGAGGGGAGTTGGCGCCGACCTGCTTGGCGGGTCTTTCGGGGCGGGCCGACCGCTTCGGACAGTGGGCTCTGAGTAGTTCTGCTTAGGCCGGGCGAGTGGTCCTACCGGGACTTATAACCCGTCCGGGTGCACCTGATGTCATGTTCGTTGCTCGGTGTGGCTTGGTGACGTATTCAGGAGGTGTCGAGTAGATCTTCACTGGCGAGCTGCTGGCTTACACAAAAGAATTTCAGCTGTTCAGTGTGTCATCGCCCCAGGGTGGGGCGTCGAACCGGTCCCCGGCGGCTGCTGTGCGTGGGTCTTCTCATTCGGTGTGGTGAGGAGCTGCTTCGCCGTGGGGGAGAGGTATGCGGGTGATCAACAGCTTTGCCACGGCGGTGCACCGGCTGCGCCGTGAGCGCGGCATGTCTGTGCGGGACATCGCCCAGGCGGTGGGCTACAGCGAGAGCTACCTGTCGAAGATGCTGCACGGGCATCGGCGGCTGTCGCCGGACGCGGTCAAGGCGATCGATTCGGCTCTTCGAGCGGACGGGGAGCTCGAACGAATCGCCCGTGAGCAGGATGCCGGCCGCCGTCCACCGGCGCGGGCGATGCAGTTGCCGGCGGCCGCGGTGGATTTCGTCGGCCGGGAGGAGTTCCTCCATCAGCTCGACACGGCGTTGATCACGCAGGCGCGTCCGGGGACGGCTGTGACCGCGGTGATCGAGGGCGGGTTCTGGGTGGGCAAGACCGAGCTGGCTTTGCAGTGGGCCGCGCGCGTGGAGGGTCGTTTCCCGGGCGGATGTCTTTTCGCTGACATGCGCGGGCTGGCGCCCGGCACGGCCACGCAGCCGAACGAGGTCCTCGACGCTTTTCTGCACGCTCTCGGTGCCGGTCCGGACGCACTGCGCGGCTCGATCGACGACCGCGCCGCGAGCTATCGCTCGCTGCTCGCCCAGCGGCCTGCGGTGGTCGTGCTCGACAACATCGCCAGCTACGACCAGGTCAGGCACCTTCTGCCGGGAGCGGGTAGCGCGGTGGTCGTGACCAGCCGGGAGCACCAGCCTGGCCTGTTGCTCCATACCGGCGGTCTCCACATCGAGTTGCCACCTCTGAGCGAGCAGGAGGCCTTGTCCCTGCTGGGGCGGCGCATCGGAGACGCCCGGGTCGCCGCCGAGCGGGCCGCGGCTAAGGCGGTCGTGCAGCGGTGCGGACGGTTGCCGATGGCCGTGCTGATCGCCGCCGAGCACATCCGGCAACGGCACCATGGCTCGTTGACGGGCCTGGCGGAGGAGCTTGCTGCGGAGGCGCGTCGGCTGGACCTGTTCGCTTCACCGGAGCCGTCGGTCAGCATCCACTCTGTCGTCGACCTGTCCTATCTCGCCCTCCCGCCGCAGGCTCGTCGAGTGTTTCGGCTGCTCGGCTTCAGCCCGGCGTGGCTGGCCAGCGTGGAATGCACGGCAGCGCTCACCGGGTTGAGCGCGGAGCGATCCCGGGCGATGCTGGAGGTCCTGCGTCATGCGCACCTGCTCGACAACGCGCATGGCGGGCGGCTGCGTATGAACGACTTGCTGCGGGCCTACGCACACGAGCGCGCCGTGGTCGAGGAGCCCCTGTCCGAACTCGAGCGGGCGCACGACCGAGTTCTCAACTGGTATCTCGCGACCGCCTGGCATGCGGGAAACGCTCTGGCGCCCGACTGGTCTGGGCGTGAGCTGGCCGCCGGCGGCGAGGCCGTGATCGAGCCGCTGCGGTTCGACAACGGCGGCTACGACGCGGCGATCGCCTGGTGCGATGCCGAGGCCGAGACGGCGATCCACATCGCCCGTCAAGCGCGTAGCCACCTCGTGCGCGACGCGGTGTGGGCTTTGCCGACCCTGTTCCTGCCCTACTTCTACGTGACCAAGAACTGGGGGACTTGGCTGACGGCGGCCACCGATGGCTTGGCCGCCGCGCGGCGCAATGGCAGCACCCGGGGCGTCGCCTGGTGCCTGCACAGCCTGGGCTGGGCGCAGCACGAACTCGGCCGTAGGGAGGAAGCGATCACCCACCTCCGGGAGGCAGCGCGGCTGCGCGGGGATGACGAGCGCGTCAGGGCCTGGACGCTGTTCGCGCTCGGGGCGGCGCTGCTGGCCGGAGGCGAGCGAGTGGAGGCAGGTGAGTGCCTTGCCGAAGCCCGCGACCTGTTCACCGACCAGGAATTCGACCTCGGCCTGGCCTTCACGGGCGCCACGCTGGCGCACGTGCACCAAGCAGCGGGCGACATGTCCGCCGCCACTCGCGCTGCCGCCGACGCCCTTGCACACGCTCAAAAGGTCGCGGTGCCACCCGTGCTCGGTCTAGCTCACCATCAGTACGGAATGCTGCTGTTGCAGCAGCGCAGCTACCGCGCCGCGCTGACTCAGTTCGACACCGCACTGCGGCTCCGGCGCGTCAGCCGAGAGCGCTGGGCAGAGGCCGAGACGCTCATCGCCCGTGCCGAGGCTCTGGTCAAGCTCGGCGATGTCCCGTTGGCCCGCTCCTGCTACCACGAGGCCGCGAGCATCTTCGAATCCCTGCACGATCCTCGCACCCTCGACGTCCGCGCCAGGGCCGCCAGACTGGACACGCTCTGACGATTTTTCGTTGATGAAACTCGTTGTCGACTTGACAGAACCGGCACAGAAACAGCACCGGAAACAGCACAAGCTTGTCCCTCGAACGGAGTTCCCCGTCGCTCACTCGTGGTCCACAGTGGAGTAGTGCGGGCCTTGGTCAACGAGAAGCTCGTCGGTTCATTCGGGGGACCGACGACGCCAGGCTGCGCTAGCCGGGTGACGCCCTGCCCCCGGGTGGCACCCGGCTCTCCGACCCTCACGGCGCAGGCCGAGTCGCGGAAGGAACAAGCCAGTGGTGCAGTTCGTACTCGCTTGCGCCCACATCCGCGAGCTCGACGACGTCGACCAGGGCAGCGCTGAGCCGGCCAGAGTTCCGCCCTACGTCTGGTGCGCCACCTGCTCAACATGGCAACCAGTCACCGGCCTGGAGATCACCCGCGATGCCACCTTGCCTGCCTCGGCGGCGGAAGAAGCCGAGCGGCCGACGATGACCAGTCCACTTCGAGACCCTCGACCACGGTTGGAGCAGCACGATGACGACAGCCACTGACGTCGCGGCTGATCTCGCCCAGCCGAGATCACCCGGTGGCCAGCACCATGGCGAGAGTTCCGCCGAGCAGGCACGGCCCGAAGGGCACGACCGCGGCTCCACGCTCGTCTCGTCCGCGGCCCGCTGGTATGGCCACGAGGCACAGGGCAAGCAGAAGCGCCACGACGAGCGCTCCGAGAACCTGTGGCCACCCCAGCCAACCGGTCACCACGCCGACGACCGCGGCAAGGCTCACGTCCCCGGCACCCACTCCGCCCGCCGTGGCGACAGCCAGGGCCAGGAAGGCCGCGACAAGCGCGACCGCCGCCACGAGGGCACGGAGCCCCGGCTCGGGTTCGGCGCGGACGATGGACACGACCGCGAACCCGACGGCCGCGACAGTCAGCTGCGGCAGGACCAAGGCACGGGGCAGGCGATGCTCGCACCAGTCGATGATCGCGAGCGGAACGCCCAAGACGGCCACCAGGCTCTGAACCACCAACTCGTCGCGGTTCCCGTTCAGCCAGGCAAGGACCGTCAGCACGACCGCCGTCAGCGCGCCGCCGAACCATCTGGCTCCCGCAAGAGCGCGAGGCTGCGCCAGGAACCGGCGGGTCAGGGTGCTCACCGCGGCCCCCAATACCAACCCCGCGACGGAGGCACCGAGCGTCCACCACACCGCGCCTGCCGACTGCACCATCCCGCGTCCCTCCGCGTCACCCTGCACGCCATCGTGCCCGGCTCGCCGCGGAGCGCTCGCTCGCTCAAACCAACGGGTGAACTTCCTGCCGTCTGGACCACGGCGGAGGCAGGGGCCGCGAAGGTCGGATGGGAGAAGCGAGTGGAGCTAACGATCGACTGGGGGAATGGGATGAGCCAGGGCAACACCCGTAGCACCGTGGCCGCATTCGCTGCGATAACTGGTCTCCTCATCACCCTGAGCGCCTGCAGCTCCGGCGAGGGAGCCAGCGAGGTCTCGTCGGCGACGCCTACACCGCCGGCCAGTACCACCCGGTCAGCCACGCCTGCCGACACCGCGAAGCAGCAGGCCATCGCTGCCTACATCGGAATGTGGAGCGACATGGCGGATGCGGCAACTACATCAGACTGGCAATCACCCAAACTGGCCCAGAACGCCACTGGCGAAGCAATGCAGACCATCTCGCGAAGCCTGTATGCCGATCATTACAACGGGCTCGTCACGAAGGGGCGGCCGGTCAACCACCCGGAAGTGACCTCCGTGGACCCGCTCGACGAACCGACTTCGATCACGATCACCGACTGCGGGGACTCGACGAACTGGCTCAAGTACCGCGCCGACAACGGCCAGCCTGCCGACGACGTTCCCGGTGGGCACCGCCACATCGAGGCTCTGGTCAAGAAGGCAGTAGACGGCTCGTGGAAGGTCACCACGTTCGCCGTGCACGAGGTCGGATCATGCACCGGGTAGCCACGAGAACCCTTACAGCCGCAGCCGTCTTGGGGCTCGTTCTCACCTCCACGATCCCGGCGTCCGCGGACGGGTGGGGCAACGTCACCTGCGGGGAGGGCGGCAATCCTTCATGCGACCTCGGAGCCGGACGAGGGGGCCAATCAGGGGCTCCACCGGTCGTGCCGAAGCCACGCCCTGGCGCCTCAAAGGGACAGGCTGGGGACGTCGGCGCGCCGGCGCCGAGACCGGGGGACCGGATCGTCGGTGGCGACTCCGGTCTCGCGAACTGCTCCTACGTCCGCAGCGACTACCAGCCGCCGTCGAATGGGGTGGCGACGGTCAGCCATCGGCGCGACGAGCGTGCCGGCGGCGTGCGATTCGTGGCGCGGGGCGGTGTTCGGTCCAGGGGTGCGGTGTTGGCGCAGGCGCCGGGGGAGAGCGGGGCCTGGTACGTCTACCAGTGTTCGGGGCCGGGCGGGCGTGATGCGTTGTTCCGGTCGCCGGTGTGGATCCCGGATGGTGAGGCGCCGGGTGCGGTGGCGTTGCCGTCGCCGGAGGAGCTGGCGGAGCAGGCGCGTTCGCAGTTGCGGTTGCCTAGTCCGGTGATCGGGTCGAGTCCGGCGGGGACGCAGTTGGTGCGCTTGCCGACGTGGTTGTGGGTGGACCGGGCGGTGTGGCAGCCGAGGTCAGCGACGGCGTCGGTGCCGGGGGTGGCGGTCACCGCGACGGCGACGCCGACCTCGGTGTCGTGGTCGATGGGTGATGGCGCCACGGTGACGTGTGCGGGGCCGGGGACACCGTTTCCCGCCGACGGCGTCCCGGAAGCTGCGTCGCCGGATTGCGGATACACCTTCCACCGGTCCTCGGCCTCGGCGCCGGGCGAGCGGTTCCGGTCGACGGCCACGGTGCGGTGGCGCGTCACGTGGTCTGGTGCGGGAGCGTCGGGCACGTTCCCCGACATGACCACGAGCGCGGGAGCGTCCTTCCGGGTCGCCGAGGCGCAGGCACTCGGAACGGGATAACTCCCGCGCTCTCAATTGAATTCGTTCTTTTACTTTCCCGACTGCGCATGGGGAATGCGTGGTGCGGGTGAGCTATGCGTGGAGGCGCTCGTGACCAGTACCGACATCCACACCGGCGGTGACACGACTGCGGTCGAGCGGCCGGGGGCCTGGTTGGATTCCACCGGTTCCCCAGGGGCGCCGCCTCGTCGTCGGCGCCGTCGTCTGCCTCATCTGCTGTTCGGTGTGCTGCTGGTGGTGTGCTGCGTCGGGGGCGCGGTGTGGTGGACCACCGGCAGCCAAGACCGGGTCGCGGTGCTGGTGGTGGCGCGGCCGGTCGGCGTCGGCCAGGTGCTGACCGCCGCTGATCTGCGCAGCGTCGACGTGGCCGTGGCGCCGGGGGTGGCCACCGTGCCCGCCGGTCAGGTGTCGGCCGTGCTGGGCCGTCGGATGGCGACCAGCCTCGGGGCCGGGGCGTTGCTGACTCCGGACAGCGTCGGCGCCGCCGTGGTCCCGACGGCGGGGCGGGCGGTGGCGGCGGTCGCGGTGAAGCCCGGCCAGTTCCCGCCGGAACTGGCCGCCGGGACCCGGGTGACGGTCGTCGTCATCGCCGACACCGCGGCCGGCACGGCGACATCCAGCGCGGGTGCCGTGCCGTGGCAAGCGACGGTCATCGGCGTCGCACCGGCGGGGACCGATCAGGCCACGGTGGTGTCGCTGGAGCTGGAGTCCACGGCGGCGACCGAGCTGGCGCAGGTGCCGGCCGGGCAGCTCGCGCTGGTGATGCAGCCCGCAGGTGGTGGTCGCTGATGCTCGTCGCGCTGATGAGCCTGAAGGGCTCGCCCGGAGTGACCACCACGACGGTGGCGTTGGCCGCGCAGTGGCCCGACACCGCGCGGCAGCGTCGCCTGGTGGCGGAGGTGGACCCGAGCGGGGGCGATCTGGTGATGCGGTTCGGCCTGTCCTCGACGCCCGGCCTGGTCAGCCTCGCCGCCGCCGCGCGCCGCCGGTGTGAGCCCGGGCTGGTGTGGGAGCACACCCAGCCGCTGCCGGGAGGTGCTCGGGTGTTGCTCGCCCCGCCGGGAGGGGCGCACGCCCGGGCCGCGCTCACCACGCTGGCGGCCGCGTCGGACGGGACGCTGCTCGAGGCGACCGCCCGCGAGCCGGGGGTGGTGGTGCTGGCCGATTGCGGGCGCCTGGACCCGGGCTCGCCAACCGAAGCGCTCGCGCGTCGCGCGGACGCGCTGGTGCTGCTCACCGGCACTCACGCGGACGCTCTCGCGCACGCCGCCGCCCGCCTGAGCGAGCTGGCTCGCTGGTCCGCGCGGCCGGGGCTGCTGCTGACCGGGCAGGGCTACCCGACCAGCGAAGTCGAGCGGGAGCTGGGTGTGCCGGCGATCGGCCGGATCCCGCACGACCCGGCCGCCGCTGCGGCGCTGGCCGGACATCAGTCACCAGGTCGTCGCCGCGGCGGTGGTCTCGCGCGCGCCGCTGCCGCACTCGCCCGCACGCTGACCACTCCGCCCCCGACACCGGCTCAGGCGGCTCCGCCCGGACTGGCTGTGGTGCCAGGCGTGCCCGCTCAGCAGGTGCGCTTGCCCGGCGGGGCGGTCATCCGCCCGCCCGGGCCGGGCCTCTACCGGTTGCGGCCGGTGCCGACACCGCAGGCCGGTGAGCCGTCGCGGAACGGACGGCAGCCGGGGAAGGAACCACTCGCATGACCCATATCGATCACCTGCACCTGGTGGCCCCGCTCGCCGACGGCCCGGACGATGCCGAGCAGCGGCTGAGGATTCGGCTGCGGCAGGCACTGACCACGGACCTGCCCGGCCGCGTCGAGGCCAACGGCGCCAGCGGGTTGAGTGTGCAGCGGCGCCGCGAGCTCGGCCGGGAGGTCCTCGACGCCGCGATCGCCGCGCACAGCGAGGCCGAGCTGCTCGCCGGGCGCACGTTGGTGGATTCCGAGGCCGAGGAGCGGGTCGTCGAGCAGGTGCTGGACGAGGTGTTCGGCCTCGGTGGTCTGCAGCCCCTGCTGGCCGATCCGACGGTCGAGACGATCGCGGTCAACCGCTACGACCAGGTGTTCGTCCAGTACAACGACGGGCGCCGCGCGCGGGTCGCCCCGGTGGCGGGGTCCAATGAGGAGCTCACCGATCTGATCCGCACGCTGGCCGCGCGCGCGTCGTCGGAGGAGCGCCGGTTCGACCGCGGCTCGCCCGCGCTGAACCTGCAGCTACCCGGCGGCGAACGCCTGTTCGCGGTGCTGGGCCTGACGGCGGGCGGGGTGACGGCGTGCACGATCCGCCGGCACGGCTACCTCACCGCCACCCTCGCTCAGTTGCGCCGCCGCGGCACGCTCGATGTTGGGCTGGAGCGGTTCCTGCGCGCGGTGGTGCGGGCCCGCAAGAACGTCCTGATCACTGGCGGCACCGGGGCCGGGAAGACCACGCTGCTGCGGGCGCTCGCGTCGGAGATGGACCCGATGGAACGCCTCGTCACCGTCGAGGACGCCTTCGAACTCGGTCTGGGCCTCGACCCGGAGCTGCACGCCGACGTCACCGCGTTGCAGGCGCGCGAGCCCAACGTGGAAGGCGAGGGCGCGATCGATCAGGCCGAGCTGGTGCGGTGGGGACTGCGGATGAGCCCGGACCGGGTGATCGTGGGCGAGATCCGTGGGCCTGAGGTCATCCCGATGTGCAACGCCATGTCGCAAGGCAACGACGGCTCCATGGCGACCCTGCACGCCTCCAGCTCGAAGATCGCCTTTACCCGGCTGGCCTCCTACGCGGCGCAGGGCCCGGAGCGGCTGCCGCTGGAGGCCACCGCCCTGCTGGTGGCGAGTGCGGTGCACTTCGTGGTGCACCTCGATCGCGCCGCGGACCGCACCACGCGGGTCATCGCCTCGATCCGAGAGGTCGTCGACGCCGAGGCTGGCTCGGTGATCTCCAACGAGGTCTACCGCCGCGGCCCCCACCGCCGCGCGGTGCCAGTGCCCGGCGCGTTGCGCGCGGACACCCTCGACGACCTGGTCGCGGCCGGATTCGACCCGGACCTGCTGGCCCAGCCGGAGGGGTGGTGGACGCCATGACGCTCGACCCCCAGGTCCTCGTGGCCGCCGCGCTCGGCCTGGGCGCCGCGGCCGGGATCCTGCTCATCCTCGCCGGCTGGCGCGCGGCGCCGTCACGTCGCCGGGTTGTCCGTGCCGCGCGGGTGAGGGGCCGCGACCGGCAAGTGTTGGTGCGGCTGGCGGTGGCGGTCGGTGCGGGGCTGCTGACCGCTGCCGTGACCGGGTGGCTGGCCGGTGGCGTACTTGCGGCGGCGGGGGTGTGGTTCCTGCCCCGGCTGGTCGGGCCGGACCGCACCCACACCCGGCGGGTCGCGCGGATCGAGGCGATCGCGTCGTGGACGGAGATGCTGCGCGATGTGCTGTCCGCGGCGGCGGGGCTCGAGCAAGCCATCCTCGCCACTGCGCCGCTCGCGCCGGCGGCGATCCGTGGCGAGATCACCGGCCTCGCGGCGAGGCTGGAAAGCGGGCAGCGCCTCGCGCCCGCGCTGCGGGGACTGGCGCGCGAGCTGGACGACGCGACCGCGGACCTGGTGCTCGCCGCGCTGGTCCTGGCCGCCGAGCACCAGGCCCGCCAGCTCGGCGACCTGCTCGGCTCGCTCGCCACCACCGCCCGGGAGCAGGCCGCGATGCGGATGCGCGTGGAAACCGGGCGAGCCCGGACCCGCACCTCGGTCCGGGTCATCGTCGCCACCACCCTCGCCTTCGCCGCCGGGGTCGTGCTGTTCAACCGCGCCTACCTCGACGTCTACAACTCCGCCACCGGCCAGGTCGTGCTGCTCCTGCTCGGCGGCGTGTTCGCCGCCGGATTCGCCTGGCTGGCGCGCATCACCACCAGCGGCGGCCAAGCCCGCGTGCTCGCGCTCGACACCCCGCGCCCACCGTCGGGTGAGGGCGTGGCGATCGCTGCCGGGGGTGAGGGCGCATGATCCCTGCGCTTGTGTTCGGCGCCGGGGCTGGTGTCGGCCTGTGGCTCCTGCTGATCTGGGCGCTGCCACCCCGGCCCGCGCTGGGCGCCCGCCTCGCACACGTCACCACCCGACCGGCCGCCCCGCCGATCGTGGCCGTAGCCGACGCCGCCTGGGTCACCAAGTGGGGACGGGCGTTCGTGCCGACCTTGCGCGCGCTCGGCCTGCCCGGCGCCAGGATCGAGAACGATCTGCGGGTCACCGGACGCGGCGTCGACACCCACCTCGCGTCGAAAGCCCTCCTCGCGCTGAGCGGACTGCTCGCGCCGTGGCTGTCGCAGGCGCTGCTGGCCCTGGGCGGGCTGTCCCTGGGCCTGGAGGTGCCGCTGTTGGCCGGGCTCGTGCTGGCCGCGCTCGGGTTCCTCATGCCCAACCTCGACGTGCGGACCAAGGCCACCCGGTTGCGGCGCGAATTCCGCGACGCCCTGTCCGCCTTCCTCGACCTGGTGTGGATCACCCTCGCCGGCGGCGCCGGGATCGAGTCCGCCCTCGGCGACGCCGCCGCCGTCGGGCGCGGCCCGGCGTTCGACCAGATCCGCCGCGCCCTGAACGCCGCCCAGCTGACCCGCACCACCCCCTGGGCGACCCTGCGCCGGCTCGGCGAGGAACTCGACATCACCGAACTGTCCGAACTGGCCGCCTCGGTCTCCCTGGCCGGCACCGAAGGAGCCCGTGTCCGCGCGTCTCTCGCGGCGAAAGCCCAAGCGCTGCGCACCCACCAGGTCACCGACGCCGAAGCCGACGCCCAAGCCGCCACCGAACGCATGGCCATGCCGGTGGCGCTGCTGTTCCTCGGCTTCCTCGGATTCATCGCCTATCCCGCCGTCACGCAAGTCCTCAATGGACTGTGAATTGCTGCAAAGGAAAGAAGGCACACGATGGTGAACCACATCCGCATCGTCTGGGAGCTGATGGCCGCGCGGCTCGCGCTGCTGCGGGGCGAACCGGAACGCGGCGAGATCACCACCACGGTCATCGTCACCGCCCTGATGGCGATCGCCGCGATCGCGATCATCGCCATCATCGTGGCGAAACTGACGCAGAAGGCGAACTCGATCGATCTCGGCCTCGGCAGCTGAGCATGCCGGCCGGGAGGGTTCGCCGGGCGATGCGCGGAGACCGGGGTGAGGTCACGGTCGAGCTGGTGCTGGCCACCCCGCTGCTGTTGCTGGCACTGCTGGCGATCGTCCAGTTCGCCCTGTGGTCCCACGCCACCCACGTCGCCCAGGCCGCCGCGTCCCAAGCCCTGGCCGCCGCGCGCACCCAGAACGGCACCGCCGGCGCCGGCCAGGCCGCCGGGCAGCGCCTGCTCGACGACCTCGCCGCCGGGCCCCTACGTGAGCCGCAACTCGCGGTCTCCCGCAGCGCGGCCACGGTGTCGGTGAGCATCCGCGGCCAGGCCGCGGCGGTGCTGCCCGGCGTGCATCTGCACGTGCACGCCGAAGCCTACGGCGAGGTCGAACGCTTCCTACCCGACCTCACCACAGCGCACGGCTCTTGAGCGGAGGAAGTCTATTGTTTGAACCGAGTTCAGCTTCCGCGACGAGGTGGCGACGCTGGTGGGCGGCCGAGCGCGGCTCGGTGACGGCCGAGGCCGTGCTCGTGGCGCCGGTGCTGGTCATGCTACTGGTGTTCGTGGCCGTGGTGGTGCACCGCGGCGTCGACGCCCGGCTGCGCCTCGACGACGCCGCCCACCAAGCCGCCCGCGCAGCCACCCTGCAACGCAGCACCACGGCCGCCACCACCGCCGCCCGCGACACCGCCAGCGCCGCACTCGCCCAGGCCGGCCTGGTCTGCCGCGACGTCGCCACCACTCTGTCCGGAGCCCTGACCCCGGGCGAGGCGGTCACCGTCCACGTTCGGTGCACCGTGGACTTCGGGCAGGCGCTGCTGCTGGGCGTGCCCGGCGGGAAAACCCTCGAATCGAGCGCCAGCGAGGTCGTCGACACCTACCGATCACAACCCGCTGCCGGAGCGACGCCATGACCGGCCCAAGTTTCTGGTGGCGTGCCGAGCACGGGCGAGTGACCGCCTTCGTGCTCGCGCTGCTGATCGGGCTGCTTGCCCTGGCCGGTCTGAGTCTGGACGGCGGGCTCGCGCTGGCGAGCAAGGTCCGCGTGGGCGGTCACGCTGAGTCCGCGGCGCGGGCCGGCGCGCAAGCCCTCGACCTCGCCGCCTACCGCGCCGACGGCACCCTCCGGCTCGACCCCGCGCGAGCGCGTGACCTGGCGCAGCGGTACCTGGCCGGTGTCGGCGCGACCGGCACGGTCCAGGTGGCCGGGGACACGGTCACGGTCGAGGTCACCGACACCTATCGGCCCCAACTGCTCTCGCTGATCGGCATCACCGACATCCACACCCACGGCCGCGGCGCCGCACACCCCCAGCGCGGAGTCACCGGTATCGAGCCCTGAAACCCGGCACCGACAAGGAAGGAAAGCCGCATGGTCACGTCCGAAGACGAAATCACCCGCCGCCTCCGGGAAACTGATTCCGCGCGCAGTGTCCGTCGCGCGCACGCCGCGACCACCGTCGGCCAGCTCGCCCGCCGGCACGCCGAACTCGCCGGCCAACTCGCCGAGCTCGAACGCGAACTCGGCGACACGCTCACCGCGGCCGGCGACGTCATCGACGTGGCCGAGTTGTCCCAGGTCACCGACATCCCCGTCGCCGACCTGGCGCGCTGGCGCGACCACGCGGCCAAACCCCACCGCGGCGGCAAACGGAAACGCCCCGCTGCGAAGCAGAAACCCGCCAGCGGCAAGGAACCCCAGCAACCCACCAGCACAGTGGCCGCGCGCACGGTGACACCGGCCGCGCCGGACTCCACAGCGGTCGCGGTCGGCGCGGCGAGCACCTGATGAACACGCCGGTCGGCGGCATCGGGATCGCGCGGCTGCTGGGCCGGGCGGTGCGTGGGCTGCTCGCCGCGGTGCTGCTGGCCGCGCTGGTGGCCGGGCTTCCGTGGGCGCTGATCCACGGCGTGGGATGGCCGCTGCCGGACCACCTGCCGAGCCTGGACGAGATCGGCAGCGTGTTGATGGCGCCGATGACGAGCAAGTTCCTGCTCGATGCGATCGCCTGCCTGGCCTGGTTGCTGTGGCTGATGTTCGTCATCGACGTCGCCGCCTGCACCCTCGACGTCGCCCGCGGCGCGCGGTGGCCGGACCTGCGAATACAGAGCGGTCCCGTGCGGCGCGTCGCCACCGTGCTCGTCGGAACCTTGCTGATCGCGGTCCTCGGCCGCACCGCGACCGCCGCACCCACACCCGCAGGACACGCGCCGATCGTCGCTGCGGCCGTCCATCAGCCAGTGCCCGAGTCCGCGACGGAGCGAGTCAGGGCACCGGAGGCCGGGGTCCACGACTCGCTATGGCGGATCGCGCAACGCCGACTGGGCGACGGGAACCGGTGGCCGGAGATCTGGACCCTCAACCAGGGCAGCACCCAACCCGGCGGACGGCTCCTGACCAACCCCGACCTCATCCACCCCGGCGACCTGCTCCGCCTGCCCCAGAGCACCCCACCCGCCCCGCCGGAAAGCGCCTCCGGGACACCGGCGCCGCCGACCTCACTCGTGAGCCCGGTTCCGAGCACCATGCCCGCCGCCGACTCCGGGAGCCGGAGCAAACCAGCCGACGACGCGACGTGGGGCAGTAGCGAGACCTTCGTCAGCCTGGGCTTGGCCGCGGCGGTCAGCGCGCTGCTGGTGCTCGCGCGCCGCCGCCACAACGCGCGCTACCGGCCCGGCAGCGGCCGACGCGACCAACTGCCCGTCGCGCCCGTGGTCTACCAGCTGCGCCTGGCCCACCTGCGCACCCAGCACGATGAGGACACCGAACTGGACACCGAATCGGCCGAACCGGCAGCTCCGATCGAGCACCGCGTGCGGGTAGTGGGCGGCGCCGGGCCGGAGGACTCGTCGTCGGTGGTCGACATCGGCCTCGACGTTCCCTTGCAGGGAGAGGGGACCCAGGTTGCCCTCGATCTGGCCCGCGTGCACGGGCTCGGACTCGTCGGACCCGGCGCCTACGCCGCCGCTCGTGCCTTGCTGCTCACCCTCCTCACCGCCCGACGCGACGACGGTCCAGCGCCGGCGGTGCTCGTGCCCGCCGCCGACCTCAACCGGCTGCTCGGCGTCCCGGTGCCGCCCGCCGACCTCCCGGACACGGTCACCGTCGTATCCGACCTGGACACCGCCCTGGCCGCCCTGGAATCCGACAACCCGCCGCGCGGGTGCACCCTCGTCGCCACGCCACCGACCGAAGCGGGGCAGCAGGAGCGGCTGCGGCACCTGCTCGACGACCACGCCCAGCACGGGCTGACCGCGCTGCTGCTCGGCCAATGGCGCCCCGGCGTCACCGCCTACGTCACCGCCGGCGGCGTCATCTCCGCCACCGACCCCGGCCTCGGCGAACCCCTGCGCGGCACCAGGGCCTTCACCCTGCCCGAGACCGCCACCCGCGACCTGCTGACCTTCCTGCGCACCGCCCAAGCACCAGCGGAGGACAGCAGCCTCAACCACGATTCCGATCATCTGGAAATCACCGCCGAACCACCAGTACAGCCACCACCAGAGGAGGGCGCTCCTGAGCCCCCGCCGACCGCGGTCGCGCAGTCCGAGAACGCGACGGCGGCGCTGATGCTGACCGTGTTCGGCGCCCCGGCCCTGCACTGGCGTCCCGACCCCACGCGGCTGCAGGACCTGTCCGCGGAACTGAGCGGTCGGCTGACGGAACTGCTGGTGTTTCTGGCCCTGCACCCCGGCGGCGCGTCACGGGACGCCATCATCGACGCCCTGTGGTCCCATCGACCGCCCCGCAACCCCGCCAGCGTGCTGCGCACCATCCTGTCCCGGATCCGCCGCGCCCTCGACACCGCCACCGGTGGCGCCGTCGGCGAACTGGTGCTGGCCGAGCACGGCCACTACCGGCTCGACCCGGCCATCGTGCAGGTGGACTACTGGGCCTTCGCCGACGCGGTCACCCGTCGCCGCACCGCCACCACCCCTGAGCAGCGCATCAACGCCTACGAGGCCATCGTCGCGCACTACGGCGGCTTCCTGGCCGAGGGCCTGAGAGCCGAATGGCTAGCCGCCGCACGGGAAGCGACCCGCCGCGACGCCCTCGACGCCGTGGCCGCGCTCGCCCGCGCCCGCGTGGAGACCGACCCCGACTACACCCTGGATCTGCTGGAAACCGCGCGCGCATTCGACCCGCACAACGAGTTGCTCTACCGCGACATCATGCGCCTGCAACACAAACTCGGCCGGCACGACGCCATCTCCCGCACCCTCACCCTCTTGCACACCCGCCTCGCCGAAATCGACAACGAACCCACCCCGGACACCATCAACCTCGCCCAGCGACTCCGCGCCCGCCACACCGGAATCCCCCTCGACGGCCCGTCTCGCGCCCCAGCGAATGAATGAACCACACCCCCTCCCGTCAGCGTCAAAGGCATTTGGGTGGAGCGGCGAAATGCCTCGATTACTTGCCCCGATCACGCGCGCTCGGATGCTAGCGTCGACCGCGGTAATAGCATCGCCGACGCGGAAAAAGAAGAACTCTGTGAGCGCGCCCCTGCATTCTGCGGCAATTCTGTCACTGCTCCACGTCGAGCGCCGTGCGCGCCTGCGTCGTTTCCCATGTCGCAGCCGTGGCCGCGCCCGTACGCGACCACTCAATGCCACGGGCACTGGGCGAGGCGATGCCGAGCGTGACGGCCAACCGTGGGGCCGTCGGCCCGGCCGATCCGCCTCGCCCTCCGGTATCCGGCTAAGCCGGATCCCCTCGTGTCAAGCCTTCTCGCAGGTCACCAAGGATGACGGGGGATCCACCGGTATCCCAGACTCGCTTGATACCAAGCGGGTAAGCACATCAGGCCCGGCGGCGGTGTCGCCCGTGGTCACCCTTGTTGTCGGCTGTGCACAAGTGCACTCCGCTCACCCCATCCGTCTCGTACTTGCTCACATATTTCCTCTGGGCAATTCTTGTCCGCGGTTTCTTTATTCGCGGCCGGCTTTCTTTGCCCTATCCAATCGCGACCCGAGCCGCTCTGACCTGCGCAAATGTCTGCAGGAAACCGACGCCAGCAGTCCGTCAGGATCACCGAAATTCGCCGAAATTGACGCGGGAAACCTATTGCGCACCGCCCGGGATCGAGTTACGTTTGTTGTGTCACCGGGAATCCCGGAAAACCGGAACCAGCGAATTCACGAATGGGGACCGTTATGTGCTACACCGATGTCACGACCCACGCTGACGGAACCGCCACCGCGTTTTGCTGCTGCGGATGGACCGAAGAACACGCAAGCCACGACGCCGCCGCAGCCGCCACCGACGCGCACCACGACGCCACCGAATTCGCGTACAGCTGAACCGCCCAAACCCGCGCCACATCCCGGAAAGGGGGCCACGCCGTGAGCCGCAACGCCAGCACCCCGCGAACCCCGGCGGTGCACGCCATCGACCCGATGGCCGATCCCGCGCCGCAGCCGGAAATTGCTGTCGACCACTTCATGGCAAACGGGTGCGCGGTCGTGTGCGTGGTCATCGACCCCGCCGACGCGCAACAAACGTTGTACGGTGCGGTCACCCGCCCCGACGGAACGCTCGCCGGAACCTACTACCCGGCCGACCGGGTGCGCGGTGAGCACTGGCGCATCGTCGCCGCCGACGGCACGCACTACAGCGCGGCCAGCGAATTCGACGCCGTCGAATGGCTGTCCACCACCGCCACCACCCCCGGCGGGCCCGACACGGGAACCGTGGAATGCGGCGGCTGCTCGCGACCGCTGACCATCACCCGCCAGCAGTGGGAACGCGACGCGTTCGCGCCCTGCCCGTGCGGCAGCGGCGCCGACCTGAACTTCCATCGGCGGCACGCCGAATGGGGCGAAAACCTCTAGTCCGTGACCGCGACCGTCTGAAAGGGACACGGGATGAGCACGCCCGCGACAACGTCCGCCCGGGGCGACACACCCGCCACCTCCGGCGCGACAACCCGGCTGCGCAACGGCGAATTGCGCCGCATGGTGGCCGAACACCTCGCCCACAACCCCACCGCCACGGTCACCCCGTCCACGATCGCGCAGGCCCTGAAACGATCATCGGGCGCGGTGGGCAACGCGCTGGCGACGTTGGCCGCGCGCGGGGAAGCCGAGCAGGTCGGCACCAGCCCGGTCACCTACCGCGCGACCGGGAAAACCGCCGACGCCGCGAAAACCGTCACCATCACCCCACGCACCACCACCGCGTCGGTGCCTCCGGCTTCTTCCGCTCGGGCCGCGATGGTGACCACCCCGGTCCGTCGCCCGAACGGGCAGATGTACCACCCGCGCAAGCTGTCCGGGCTGTCCGATGTCACCGCGCTGCGGCGGTTGCGTGCCGCTGGGGTGTCCGCGCTGATGTACGGCCCACCCGGGACCGGGAAGACGTCGGTGGTGGAGGCCGCGTTCGATGACCTGATCACGGTGCAGGGCGACAGCGATACCGTCACCGACGATTTCGTGGGCTCCTACACCCAAACCCCGGACGGGCGCTACGAATTCGCCTACGGCCCGCTGGTGACCGCGATGCGTGAGGGGCGGGCGCTGTTCATCGACGACGCCACCCTCATCCCGCCGACCGTGCTCGCCGTGGTATATCCCGCGATGGACGGACGCCGCCAGATCATCATCAAATCCCACCGCAACGAGGTGGTCGACGCCGCGCCCGGGTTCTACGTCGTGGCCGGGCACAACCCCGGCGTGCACGGCGCGGTCCTCACCGACGCGCTCTCGTCGCGGTTCGCCGCGCAGATCCACGTGTCCACCGACTACGACCTCGCCACCCAGCTGGGGATCGAACCGAAAGCGGTGCGGGTCGCGCGGAACCTGGCCGCACGGCAGCACAAGGGCGAAATCGGGTGGGCGCCGCAGCTGCGTGAGCTGATCGCGTTCACCCGGATCGCCGACGTGCTGGGCACCGCCGCCGCCGCTGGCAACCTGCTCGGCATCGCACCGGAGGAAGACCGCGACGTGGTCGCCGACGTGGTGCGCAACGTGTTCGGCCCCCACGTCGCCCCGCTGTCACTGGGCCCGCAGTTCTAACGGACAGTCCGGAAAGGACAGGACATGAGCACCCACGTCGCCACCGCCACCGCCACACCGACCGCCGTGTTCCCGGCCGCGCCCGGGTGGCTGACCCTGTCCGCCGCGTTCGGCGACGAGGTCCCCGTGATCGCCGACCGCGACGACATCGTGGTGACCGTCGCGCCCGGAGCGGGCCACGGCGCCCCCGCGTGCTTCTTCTACGACCCGGCCACGATCGAGGTCGACGGGGGCCACGTGGACAGCGGGGTCGACCCCGCCACGGTCGCCCCGCACCGGGTCGGGGACCGCAAGCGCTACCGCACCGCGTGGGGACTGCTGACCCACGAATGCGCGCACGCCAAACACTCGGTGTGGCGCGCCCCGGACGACGCGCCACCCGGCGCGGCAGCGGCGGCGAAACTGCTGGAGGAGTCCCGCATCGAAGCGGCACAGCTGCGCCGCCGCCCGGGCGACCGGTACTGGTTGCGCGC
This sequence comes from Amycolatopsis sp. NPDC006125, assembly GCF_040614195.1. NCBI lineage: Bacteria > Bacillati > Actinomycetota > Actinomycetes > Pseudonocardiales > Pseudonocardiaceae > Amycolatopsis > Amycolatopsis sp. NPDC006125. The sequence goes on along the minus strand of NZ_JBEXTZ010000038.1, from coordinate 14,571 downwards.
CAGCGCCACCAACCTCCTGCTCGCCGATCTCAAGGTCGACCTCGACGACCCCGCGACCGCCCCGCAGATGACGATCGCCGACGCCGCACGCTGCGCCGCGCTGCTGCTGGCCCGGGTGGACGGGGGAGTCCTCAACAGCCGCGAAACCGCCACCGTGCGCCGCGAAGTCGCCCGGGTCCTCGACGCCGGCACCCTGGACACGCTGCGCGAGATCTGGCGCGAGGCCCACCGCACCGCCGACGACGACACCGACACGATGATCGACCTCGGCCGCCGCTGGTGCGAAGCCCTGGGCACCGACCCTAACGACGCACCCCCCGAACCCGGCAACACCGCACCGGCGCAGGGCGGCACCAGCGGCACCCCGTCGCCGCTGGCGGCAGCGCTCGCCGACGCGGTGGCGGCCATCGACCACGCCGTGGCCGCCGAGCCCGCACCCACCGACCCCACCACCGAGGCGCTGGAGGCCGCCGCGCGGGAGGACGCCGCCCACCACCGGGCCCAGCGCGACGCGCGCGCCGTGTTCGACGGCCGCGGCGCACCCCCCACCTCCGGCACCACCATCCGGGGCACCCGGCCGCCCACCGCGTCCGAACGCACCGCCGCGCGGCACCTCGCCCGCGCGCTGACCACCGCCGGAGCCCGCGACCGCACCCCCACCAAAACCCGCTCCGCCCTACCGCCGGGACGGTTGCGCATGCGCGGCGCCATGACCGCCGACGCGCAACGCGCGGCGGGCGCGATCCCCACCGCCGAACCGTTCACCCGCACCACCCGCGCGACCGTGCCCGCCCCACCGCTGCGGATCGGGATCGCCTGCGACGTGTCCGGGTCCATGAGCGCCTTCGCCGCACCGGTGGCCTCCGCCGCGTGGATTCTCGCCGAGGCCACCCGCCACACCTCCGTGCCCGCCACCACCGCCACCGTCATCTTCGGCTACCACGTGCGCCCCATCACCCGCCCCGGCAGCACCCCGCCACGCGTGACCGAATTCGACACCAACGACGGCGAACACCACATCGACACCGCGATCAGCGCGCTCGACGGCGCGCTCGACCTCACCCGCCCCGACGCCGCCCGGCTGCTCGTGATCGTCTCCGACGGTTGCTTCGAAGCGACCACCAAGGAACCGGGCCAGAAGATGCTCGACCGGTTGCGCGCCAGCGGATGCGCGGTGCTGTGGCTGGCGCCCGACGCACCCTTCAACGAACCCATGCCCGGCGCCACCGTGCATACCCTCACCGACCCCACCACCACCGCCCGCGCCATCGGACAGGCCGCCACCGCCGCCCTGCGCGCCTCTCGCTGAACCACCACCCGGCGGCGGGGGCAACCAACCCTCCCGCCGCCGGACCAAACCCCACAACCACAAGGGAAAGGACACGCCAGCCATGACCACCGACCCGTACCCGACCTTGCCCCCCCCGACGCCGTCACCCTCGTGCCCGCACCCCCGGACACGGTGCCGCTGCGCAACCCCACCGACGCATGGGCACTCGTCATCACGACCGTCCGACTCGGCCGGCCCTGGTCCACCCGCCCCACCGACCTGATGGCCGGGGTGTGGCTGCCCGCCCAGCCCTCCGCCGACGTGCACCAGGGCGACGTCGCGGTGCGGCTGCACCCGCCCGCCAACCACGACCCCGGCAAGACCAAGGTCGAGATCCTCACCGCGACCGCCTACGGCTGGCACAACATGCTGACGCTGCCCTCGATGGACGCGCGCTGGCCACACCACCTCGCCGCCACGCTCGTGGCCTGGATGCGGGCCCTCGCCGACGAGGCCGAGCGCGCGATCGGGCAGCGGCTGTTCACCTCGTCGGTCGGCGCGCCACCGTACCCCGACGGGCTTGACCAGCTGATCGACGCCGGACTGCTCGCGCCCGGCGACGAGCTGGTGTGGAACGGGCACACCGCGATCGTGGGCCACGGCGGCGCGCTGCTGCACGGCACCGAACCCGCCCCGGTGTTCCCGACCGCCGTGTCCGCGCTGGCGACCCGGCTCGCCACACCGACCACGGTCAACGGCTGGTACCTGTGGCGCCGCGCCCGCGACGGCCGCCTCCTCGCCGACCTTCGCGCCGAGCTCGCCATCGCGCCCCTGAGCGTGCAGCGATGACCCGTGACGCACCCTCCCGGCACGGCGACGTCCGCGACGCCGACAGCGGCCTCCCGCGCCTGCTGACCACCAAGTGCGCGACCTGCATCTTCCGGCCCGGCAACCTGATGTTCCTCCCGCCCGGCTACCGCGACCAGCTCGTGCGGGAGGCACTCGCCCGCGACAGCTGGATCGTCTGCCACGCCACACTTCCCGACACCGGCAACCCGCGCGGCACCCAGGCCCTGTGCCGGGGCTTCTGGGACGTCCACGCCGCGAGTCCGCGGGCTGCCGCCTCACCCTCGCCCTCGGCGGACCCGTGCTCGTCCCGCCACCCACACCACCCGCAGGAACCGCGCCCGCCGCGGGGGAGCAGTGATGGTGACGCGCACGGACTTCTACCTCGGAGCGGGCCCGAGGGCGGAGTGGATCGGGTCCCTGCAGTTCGCCTGCCATCCCGACAACCTGCTCAAGGACCACCACGGCCGCGCCGTCCTGACCGCGCCCGCCCTGGCGCGCTACCGCGACGCGGTGCGGGACCTGCTGACGAGGTGGCCCATCGAGCGCCTCGGGGTGGGCCACCCGCCCCGCCACGGCTGGCCGTGGGACTGGGACACCAGCCACTGCAACGACTGGATCATCACCTTCCTCAGCGGCCCCGGCGGCGGCGTGCACCTGACAGCGGGCGGTGGCGCCCGCTGGCACCACCTCGACCCCGACGACCCGCGCCCGCCACTGCAGTGCGGCCCGCCCGACCTCGCCGCCTGGGCACGCGACCCCGCCGCACCGCCAGCGGTCGCGCTCCCGGTGTTCCGCGCACCCGGCGACTCGCCCACCGACTACGCCCGCGTGTTCTGGCACCAACCCTGACACTCCGGAAGGAAACCCGTGCGAGACAGGAAGAAAAGGCTCCTGTGGACGGTGCTGGCGGTGCTGCTGCCGGGACCGTGGACCCCGGTCGTCGTGGCGGCCTACCTCCTCGGCCGCGCCGCCGAGCGCGACCAGGACACCGACATTGCTGCCCGTCCCGCGCCGAACCTGCCACCCGACCCGGCCACGTCGAACCCTTACCAGCCGCCGCGCAACCGGACTTCCTACACCACCGGAGGCGTGTGATGAGCCGCTCGACCACCCACGACTTCTACCTCGGGCGCGGACCCGATGCCGAATGGATCGGATCGATCCACCTCGGCACCTGCGCCTGCCAGAGTGTCGACGGGATCTGGCGGGCCCGCGCCGCGGACGAGTTCACCGACCTCGTCAACTCCTTCCTGCACGCCGCCGAGGTCGGCCAGGCCGGCGAGGTCACCCACCCGAGGCCGACCGTGGCCGTGGACCTGGCCCACCAGCCACGGCGCCGACTACACCCATGCCTTCGACACGGGCACCGTGTGGACAGCGCGGCAGGGCCAGCGCTGGGCGATACGCGCGGGCGAGTACATCCCGCCGCGACCGGGCGACACCCCGGTGGTGTTCCCGCACGGTCGCGTTACGTGCGGGAACACCACCGGGATCGACGCCACCGACACCACCCGCCGCCGCTACGGAGCGCTCCTGGGCGAGACCCACCGCCACGACCTCGCCCAGCTCGGAGTGCGCATCCCGGCCGACCTCACCCTGCCGTCGCCGCCGGGACCGGCACCCGCTCAGCTCGCCGAGCTCCGCGCGCAACTCCCACCACACCTGCGGTATGCCATCACCTGCGACGAGACCACGGTGGAGCTGGAGATCGAGGTCTTTGCTTACACGACGTCGACCCCGCCGCCGACGCGGCAGCACAGGCCCTCACCGGACTGCCCGCCCTCTATGGATGGACCGACCCCGACGCCGGGCCACCCCGCTTCGCCGTACGCGTGCTCCTCGCCGACGACGAACGCCACCGCACCCACCCCGTGCTGGCCGACCCGCACACACGCGCGCTGCTGACCACCACCTGACTCCGCGACCAGCCAGTGGGCCGAATTCCTGCAAACCACCTCGACACCCACAAGGAGGCCGACATGACCCACCCCGACCAGACGCCGCTCGAGGAGCGCTGCCCGGACTGTCACGCCGGAATCGGCCAAGCCCACCGCGAGGGCTGCGACGTGGCCCGCTGTCTGGCCACCGGACTGCAGCGCTTCGGCCACGGAGCTGCCGCTGCCCCCAAGACGTGTGGACCGGGCGGTGGCCCAGTGAAGCCGAATGCGCCGAATTCGGCTGGATGCTCGGCCCCGGCCTGCCCGACTTCAACCGCCTGCTCACCACCGCCACCTGGGACCCGGTGGCCTACCGCTGGGCCCGCCCGACCGCCGAAGGAGACACCCGATGAACACCCTCACCACCTCCACCGACTCGTCCGCGGACATTGGCCTCGCCGCCGGCGAGCACTGGATCGAACACGTGCCCGCCGCACGCACCCAGCATCACCAGGCCAGCTTCCCCGCCGTGATCGAACCCCGGCGCCACGGTCTGTGGGTGCGGCCCCGGCTGCGCCGCGAGGTCGCGCAGGCGCTGTGCGAGTGGCTCAACCTGGTGTACCCGACCGACCCGGACTGGTATCCACTGGCCCGCTTCGAGAACGACCTGCTCGTCGTCTTCACCGGCGAGGCCGCCCACCAGCGCCACGAGATCCCACCCGACGAGGGCGGCCGCTACCCGTGGCCCACCTCGGCCGCTGGTTCCTGTCCACCCCGACTCGCACCGCCGCCCGAATCGCGCACGAGCTGGCCGTGCTGGGCGATCTCACCCGCCGCGAGCCCTACCTCGGGGAAACCCTCGTCACCTGCGACCCCGCCAACGCAGCGGCGAGCGCGTTCCCCGCACGGATCGACACCCGCCCCGAGCAGCCGTTGACCCCGGTGTTCCGGTCCGAGATCGCCGAAGCCGTGGCCGCCTTCTGCACCACCCACCACGACCTCGCCCCCGACGACTACCCGCAGGTCTACCTCGACGGCCACACCCTCGTCCACGTGCACCAGCACCTGCGCGTCCAGGACAACTACCTGCCCCGGCGCATCAACCCCGACCCCGACGGCAACTACGCCATCGACGGCGACGAGTGGACCTTCCACCTCGTCCAGACGTCGCCCTGCACGAAGTAAAGGAGGGCGCGCCGTGCTGCCCGCGTTTCCGCCCGGCGAGACTCTGGTCGCCTCGCCGTATCAGGCGGTGTTCCCGGGATTCCCGCCAGCGAACTCCCGCCCGCCGTCATCACGACTCCCGAGATCGGGCCCGAACCGCACAGCGAGGGCTGCTGGCGGGAAACCGGGCTCCGATGCCGCCGATCCGTTGCGCGCTGGATCGGCATCTACCTGGAATCGATCTACGGCGGCGTGCAGGTCCACTACGAGTGGCAAGGCGAGGCCCTGCACATCTACGACCACCCGTGGGGATTCGCACCCGAACCACGCGTCATCCTCCCCGACGACCATGGCCGCTACGAGATCCACGACGTATGGTTCCCGATCGCTCCGCCGCTGGCGACCGCGCTCGGATGCCGCCACCAGGCCGCGCGTGCGATCTTGGCAGGTGACGCTCCGCCACGCGCCACGCCGGAGATGCTGACCTATCTGACCGCCTTCCCGAAGACCGGACCGAGGACACGGCACAACCTCGAAAAGCTGCTCGCCCGCACTCACTGATCGGCTGTGGACGCTCAATCGCCAGCGACGAGGTGTTGCAGGCACCGCTGCATGCGGCGAGAAAGTCGCGTGCAGCCGCACCGGCATCGCGGCGTCGAACTCGACGATGGCGTTCTCGGCGATCTCGTACATTGGGGCGTCAGGTAGCGCGAGCAGCACCGGGGATTGGGTAGAGACCACGATGTGGCTTTGCTGCCGCACCAGTTCGGCGAGGCGTGCCAGCGGACCTCGCTGAAACCTTCGTCGACCGGAAGCGGCATCGGGAACGAGCTGCTGCTGAACGGCGGCGGGGGCGGGTCGTACAGCGTGTACCGGTCCAAGCAGGCTTTGCCGCTGCCCACCACCTTCGACCTGACTTCGGGCGTGTGGACCAAGGCGAACCAGGCGTTTTGGTCGACGTTTTGTAAGGAGGAGCGAGGCTCTGACTACTTGAGCCATTCCAGGCCGTCTGGCCGTCCTTCCCGCTATCGTGCGTGCCTCGTAACGCAGTGCTCCTCGATCACGATTCCGGAGACGTGCAGTTCCACATCGGACGTTTGCGGGTTGCAGCAGGGCTGGTCGGTCGTGACTCCGTTGACGGTGTATCTCGATCAATGTCACTGGGTTACGATGGCGCGTTCGATGTTCAGCCCCGAGAAGATCTTGAACAAAGATGAGCTTGCCGCGGCGGACGCGCTGTGGCGGTATGTGCGCCAGGGCTATGTGAGACTGCCGTTGTCGAGTGCGCACCTGGCGGAGACCGCGCATGCGGGGGCAGCGAATCGACGCAGGATGCTGGCGGAAGCCATGCTCGATGCGTACGACGGGTGGCACATGCGCCACCCGATCGACGTGCGTCGGACCGAGCTGTCGTGGTCTCTTCGCGGAGCCAGTAGCGACGCTGTCCGCGCAGATGACGTCTTCAGTCAGAAGCCGGGCACCCCCTTCCGCGCGGAGGAGTACGTGCCCTACAAGGCGGAGGATTCTGACCTGCCTGGATGGGCCCGGCGTCAAGTTGAGATTCGCTCCTGGCGCGATGCGTGGGCAGCCATTCTCTTGACCGAGACGATGACCCCAGCCGAACAAGACCATGCCGACGCACTCATCGGCGGATGGGCGGCCTCGTATCAGGAACTTGCGGAGTACATGAGGGATCATCCTGCCGATAGGGACATCCGTCTCGTTGCTGCGGCACGAACGGCCGCTGATCTGATGCAGGAAATTTCGGCAGAGGCACACCTTGCGAACCTGACGCGTCAGCAGTTCTCGGCTTGGCTCCAGTCGGAGCGCACGATTGAACTGTTCGCCGCCTTGCCGTTCGTCGGTCGAATCATGGAGATCACGTACCAGCGTCTCCGAAATCCGCAGCGTGTATGGAAACGGAACGACCTGAACGACATCATGTATCTCGCATGCGCTGCGGGTTACGCGGACGCCGTGGTGATCGAGAAGGACCTAGCGCACCACCTCACGACTGGCGAGGCGAGGACGACGCCAGGGGCAGTTGTGTTCCGGAATCTGCGCGAGCTGAGAGGTCACATTCGAGCTATGGCGGCCTGATCCTGGCTGACGATCGTGGGGCTATCGTGAGCCGGGAACAGGCTGTATCCACCCTCGACACCACTGCCTCTCACGAGCGGGCGACCGCTACCGAATGCTTCGTCGAGCTGGACCGGCTGCCGGCTGAGCACATGGAAGGCGAAACGGCCGGCAACACCAAATGCGCCTACGAGGCCGACTGGAGGGTGTGGCAGGAGTCCGCTGCCGGGCTGGGGATCCCCGAGACCTCGGCCAACCTCGGCGCGCTCCTCGGGTGCGTGGTGTACCTCGAGAAGCTCGGCCGGGCACCGAGCACCATCGGTGCGGTCGTCGGCCTGCGGCAGCGTCCTCGGGCGGCATGTTGAGCCAGGCGGTCGCCGACGTCATCTAGCGAGTGGGCGCGCGGGCCGGGTTCGAGGTGCGTCTCATCGGGGACTCGGCGCACGATGCGAAAACCATCGCCCAGCAGGGCGGATGGCGGCCCAACAGTGCGGCGCTCCACAGCTACTTCCGGTAGGCCGACCAGTGCCGACAACGCCCTGAGCGGGATCGGACTATAGAGCGGGGATCAGCCAGTCTCTCCGCGTCAGCTCTTCGTGGCACCGTCGTGATCTTCGTCGACTGCCGGAGGGCCTTCTGTCGGCTTGCCGAGTAGGCGACGCTCCAGTTCAGCGCTCCACTCCGGTGGCGCTCCCGCATAGCGATCGGCGGGCAACGCGCGAGCGATCCGAGACAACGACCCGTTGATCCTCTTCAGCGCCGCGACCGCTTGCTTCATCCTCTGCTCAGGATGTGTGGATGAAGTGACGAATGTCCGGTTTCGGATGACGCTCACGTCCAGCTCGAACCGGTCGACGTAGTGTTCACCATCGGGTGCGTCCAGTTCGATCGTTACAGTCACCTGATCGGGAAATGGGTTCCGGTTGTCCCGCCCGTCGGTGGTGCCATCGTAGTAGATGTTGTCCAGCTCCATACCCGGAACAAGGGCGGGAATCGGTTTGGCGTTGCGCCGCTTCAGGAACGGGGCGACGCTCTCGTGTTCTTGCCCTGGAGGAGGGTCGCCGAGCGGTGGGTCGAAGGTGACTGTGACGTTACGCGCGATCGTTGGCCCGTAGTTCTTGATCACTAGCAGCTGTGTTGCGGGCGCATACGGCTCGTCTCGCAACTCAGCAGCAACCATCGGTCTGGTTCGAGCGCGGCTGTCGGCATCGGCCCGTGCCAGAGTTCGTTTGCCGTTACGCGCCGACCATACGGCAGCACCTGCGCTGACAGATGCAACGACTGAGCTGATTCCGGCCGCGATCGCAGCCACCCAGGCTGGTTCCATCCGACCATGCTAGTCGCGCTCTGGCTGCTCTAACCAACCAGCGACAACCTTGTGTGTGGTCGTCGCCCTGCAGGGGCGACGACCCACACGGCGTTCCGGATGGGGCTCGGCCTACGCCCTGTCCCGGGCCTCCTGCGGGACGTCGGTCTTGGCCGAATTGATCGCGAACCGCTTGGGCGCTTCGCAGGTCTTGATCGCGTACCCGTCGGCGGTGAGCTTCTCCAGGGCGTTGTTGACCGCACCACCAGAGCGGCCGAGGTCCTTGCCGATCTTGGCGGGCCCGAAACTCTGGCCCGCATGCTCGGTGAGGTACTCCTCGACCAGGGCACGCAGCCCGCCCTTGGGCAACCTCTTCTCGGCCGTCGGTGCGGTGTCGGCGGCTTCCGCGTCCGTAGTGGAGACTTCCGCCAACGGCCCGGTCGGGTGCGTACTCTCTGCAGGAGAGGCCGACGGCGGTTCGGGCAACGCTGCGGGAGCATCGTCGCCGGGTGTGCTGTCGTTCGCTGCTGGGGTCGCCGCGTCGTAGGGCGCGTCGGCGGCCTCAGCAGGGTCACCGGCAGCGTTGGTGCTATCCGTTCCCGAGTCGGTGGTGGGCGCCGTTTCCGAGGTGACGGGCTGCTCGACGTCTAGCGCGATGGCGATGTCCGACGGTGCGAGAGACCACGTGTCGGGGTCGCGCGGACCGACGCCAGCGGTGCGGATCACCACACCGTCGCGGTCCCAGCGGGCCAAGATCTTCCTTGCGGTCGAACGGCCGACCCCGGCCGCTAGCGCCAGCTCGGCCGCGGTGACACCGGGATCGTCGGCCAACGCGGCGCGGACCTTGCCGTCAGCGGTCGTTGCAGTGGGCTGCTGATCGAGGCCGTCGCCGACGACGTGGAGGTGGTGCTCCGCGGTGTCGGAGGTGGTCCGGTTCTTTCGGGACATAACAAACTCCAGGTGTGCTGGGATGGAATTGGGTGGTCATGCCTGGCCGGGGGCGGTGGCCCGCCGGTGTGCATCCGGTGGTTCGGGCTACACGACTATGGACGCTTCGTCACCGCCTCCATGTCAAGCGATTGTCCAAAAAAGACCATTGTCAGTCGGAGCTTGGTGCGATTGCTGGAGAAGGCGATCGATGTCTGGCCTGGAGCCGGGGCCGCTGTCGCCCCAACTCGGCGATTACTGGCTCCACTCGGGGTCATGTCGAGGGGCCGAGGCAGAGCTGAACCACCGGGCGGGACGGGAGGTCAAATGTAGTTGATGAGGACGCCCCGGGCGGGTCACGAACCTCAAGTTCGAGATGTGCGGCAAACTTGGCCTATGACCGACCTTGCATACATGGTTCGTGAAGATTGGGCTCAGTACGGCACCACGATGGGAGAACAGAGTGCCGTGATTCGAGAGTGGCTTGGGAGGCCACCATACGTCTTCGCTGCGGCCGATCGGAAGACGCACGAGCTGGACCAGAGCGCTGACGCGGAATTCATGACATACGTTGCCCCTAGCGCCGACGAGCGGCACGTCATCGACCTGTCAGACCTCAACGAGCTCCGACGCAGCGACAAACAGCTTACGGCTCCGCTGGTCGTCATGCATCCCTACAAGGAGCGGGATTGCGATCTTCTTCGCGAAGTTGTTTCGGCGGACTCGGTCGCGAAGATGTTCGTCATCGTTTGGTCACCGCGGGACATGGTCCGTACCTGGCTCGATGGCGTCCGTGCTCTAAACCTGCACACCGGGTCCGTGCTTGAGGCCCCGGACGCCGTGCAACTCGAGGCCGCGAAGTGCTGGGTTAGTGAGCAGTACAACGGGCTGTCGAGTGGCAACGGTAAGGGTGCCGTCGTGCAGTTACTGCGCGTGTTCACCGCCGCTGGCTATCCGCTCGATGCTGAGATTTGGCTGCGCGCCTTCTTTGCAGCAGGCGGCGAGTTCGAGGAAGCTGCGAAGGTTGCGAAGCTGATCAGGGAGATGCGGGACGGTATTCGGCACCGCATCAAGGCGCGCTATCGGCCTAACATTCTCAGCGTGCTACAGGAGCGCGCCACCAAGAACGAGTGATCGCAACGCAACGTTGTTGCGTTCCTTAGTTGTCTGATGACGGCCGCGTGGCGCCGACGTAGGTGTCGTTCGGGTGGCGGTAGTTGTCGATCTGGACGGGGCTGCCAAAGGTGGGCGCGTTGATCATCTTGCCGTTGCCGAGGTAGAGCGCGACGTGGGAGATGGCGGCTGGTGTGCCGTAGAAGACGAGGTCGCCGGGCAGTAGTAGGGAGGCGTCCGGGACGCGGGTTCCTGTGTGGAATTGGGCGTGGGCGGTGCGGGGGAGGCTGATTCCGGCGGCGTCGTAGGCGGCTTTGGTCAGCCCCGAGCAGTCGAATCCGCGATCGCCACTGCCGGGTCCGTCGCCGCCCCAGATGTAGGGCAGTCCTCGTTGGCCGCAGGCGTAGTTGATGGCGGTCAGCGCCGCTGACGTGGGTGCTTGGATGTTGGTGCAGTCTCCGGTGCCGACGAGGGCGGGTGCTGGTTCGCAGCGGATGCCAGCGACGGCGGCGACGATGCGGCGGGCGTCGGTTTCGTGTGGTCCGTAGGCGTGCGGGAAGCCGGAGCGCTGGACCGCTTGGGCGGCGGCGTTGATGCTCATGGCTTGCCAGTTCGGGATGGTGAGCAGGCGTTCGTAGAACTGGGTCGCGGCGTAGGTGGGTGTGGTGATCTGTGCGGGTGTGCCCCAGCCCATCGAGGGGCGTTGCTGGAACAGGCCGAGGCTGTCGCGGTCGCCGTAGTCGAGGTTGCGCAGCCCGGATTCCTGGATGGCGGCGGCGATCGCGACGATCCAGCCCTGCTCGGGCACCCGCATTTGCTTGCCGACGGCCACGATGACGGCCGCGTTGCCCATCTGCTCGGCGGTGAAGCCCGGCATCGTCCCGGTGGGTGTGCCGTCGGGGGTGCAGATCAGCGAGCCTGCGGCGCTGCTGCCGGTGAGGGCGCTGACGACGCCGGCGATTCCGGCGGCGAGGAGCAGCGGGATGGCCAGGACGAGCGCGGCGACGCCGACCGCGAGTCTGCTTCCCATGATCCGGCTCGGGCTCCTTTCCGCGGCGGCGGGTTAGCGGGCGAGCCGGTTCGGCGTCGCGCGCGGCGGAATCGGGCTGGGCGGTGGTAGCCGGTAGGGCGCGGCGGCCGCGGTGTCGGCGTCATCGTCGGGGGTGGTGGGGTCTGCCGGTTGTGGGAGGTCGGGCCAAACGTCGGGCAGGTCGGTGAGGGTGTGTCGGGGGCCGGGCCGGTCGGCGCGTGCGGTGGTCAGCGGCAGCCACATGGCTTCGGCGGGGCTCGGGTGCGCCGTGCGCGGGTTGAGCTGGTCGGCCGCGGCGGTGGCAACCGGGACGGCGTGATGGTTGTCGAGGTCGGCGTGCACGCGGGCCAGCGCGGTGCGGGCGCCGGCTTCGCGGCGGCTGGTGGGCAGCCAGACAAGTACGGGGGTGGCGATGCCGGTGACCTCGGCCAGCCGGGCGTAGCCGATGAGTTTGCGGCCGACTTTGGTGAGGGCTTCGGTGCCGGTGTCGAATTCGAGGAACCATTCGATCTCGCGGTCGGTGGTGCGCCAGCGGCCGTAGCCGTCGGGGATGACGAGGTCGCCGAAGTGGCGGGCGCAGCGTGTTTCGGACCACCACGCCACCAGCGCCTCGCCGCGGGTGGTGCGGGTCTGGGCGATGAGGGAGGTGAAGAAGTCGTTGACGCCGACGGTGTGGGCGAGGCGCTGGTTGTGGGCGATGCCCATGGCGCGGTCGTGGCGGTAGCCCAGTTCCTTGACCTCCAGGCCGTGTTCGGCGGCGAGGACGGCGGCGCCGGCGGGCCCGAGGACGTAGTGCATCGGGGCGGAGCCGCGTTGCCGGAACGGCTGGAACCGCGACACCGCCCGCCACAGATAGAGATCGCGCAGCCGTTGCCGGGCCGAGCGGCCGGAGGGGAATGCGGCGTCCTGGAGTTGGCTGCTGGTCAGGACCCGGTGTTCGTGCAGCAGCGCGAGAATCCATCGGTCGCGGGCGGTGAGCCGGGCGGCGAGCATGGCCTGGTGCTCGACCGAGCCGGCGGCGCGGGGGCTGCGGCGGCCGGGCAGGTGTCCGCGCAACGTGTGCTGACGTGTGGTCGTCGTGATCATGGGCGCTCCTGGAAGGTAGAGAAGAAGATGAACTGCGCCTGAGGATTCGTAATCCTCACCGAAGGAATGGGCGGAGAATGGTGCGGTTTCCAGGCTGGATGCGGTTGTCCTGAGTGGGTGTGTCCTCAGCTAGAGTAAGAGGCATGTTTGTGAAGTGGACAGAGGTTTTGTCGGCTTTCGCTTCCTCGGCGTCGACGCTTCTTTCGGTTATCGCTGCAGGCTTCGCTTTCCGTGGTGTCCACACGGCGTGGCGTAGCTTCGAGTTACACAAGGTGCAACGGCAAGAATCGACGGAGCTTCGGGCGCGAGAGCAGACCTTGTAGTTCTGCGTCTGGCTTGAGGAGATCGGTGATTCGTGGGCTGTGATGGTCCACAATGCGGGCAACATGCCGGTTTACGACGTTTACCTGTCGTGGCACCTCCCTGATCCGGCGACATGGTCTGGCGTTATCGGCGAACTGTCCGATGTTCCGGAAGGTGAGCGCCTAAGCCTGTTAGGTGAGTGGGAGCTTGGGAACGTGGGGCCGACCCTGAATCCTCGATGCGAGGACGGCGTCGGTGAATGGATTCGAGAAGGTGCCGCTCACTGTCTCGAAGCACTGAAAGAGCGTGATCATGAGGTCCTCTTTTTGCCAGGGTTCGAGACTGCTTTCAAGAACATCCGTCTTCGGACTGTCTTTACTGATGTCGCGGGTGTTCGCTGGGAGCGGCGCGGTGCGCGTCTTCAACGGCAGGAGGAATGGGTTTCCGTTGAGGAAGATCAGTCGGACCATTGCTGTGTTGTCTCTGCCGCTGGATGAAGTTTACGCAATGGGGGCGCCAACTTCCTTTGCCGGATTGGTAGGTCCTGTGAGAGGTCGGACGTCGCGCCTGGACGGGATCAGCATGGGACTGGGACATTGGGCGCTCAGGGGCGGGTGCGGCGCGGGTCGGTTTTGCGTGCCCGGGTCGGCGCGACCGGTCGTGTGGCCGGCCGGGGTCGCGTGATGGTGGCGGGCGGGCGTGCGCCGGTGCTGTGTGCGCGGCGTTGGGCGCGCAGTGCGGAGCGGATTTCCCGTGCTCGTCCGGGGATCGGGTCGGACAGGGGTGTGGTGGTGAAGGTGAAGGGTTCAGTTTCTTCGCCGTGGACGACCAGGCGGGCGGCTGCGTGGTAGACGCCGAGGTGAGACAGGTCGTGGTCGGAGAGCCGGGGTGTGGTGTGGCGGGCGAGTTCGCGGGCGTCTTCGGGGCTGGCGGAGAAGAAGATCTTCGAGCGGGCGTTGGTGGAGATGCCTTCCTTGAGTTCGCGGGGCAGCTGGCCGAGGTGCTGGTGCGCCAGGGTCATCGCCACACGAAACCCGCGTGCTTCGGCCAGCATGTCCTCCAGGGGGTAGGGCAGGTTGAGGAAGTTGTGGCATTCGTCGACCACGAGGCTGGCGTCGGGCCGCAGGCGTTGCGGGACGCGGGCGCGGGCGGTGGTGGCCTGCCAGGTGCGGGCGACCACCAGGGAGCCGACCAGGCGGGTGGTTTCCTCGCCGAGTGAGCCTTTGGGGATGCGGACGAGGCAGATGCCGCCCTCGTCGAGGACCTGGCCCATGTCCACGCTGGAGCGGCCGCCGGCGATCGCTTCTTTGACGAAGGGGCGCAGCAGGAACGCGCGCAGCTTGTTCATCAGTGGCGAAATCACCTGGCTGCGGGAGCTGTCGGTGAGGTCGTCGTACCACTGCCAGAAACCGGTGAGCACAGGGTCGGTCAGGCCGGCGGTGATGCGGGACCGGAACGCCTCGCTGGCCAGCAGCTTGGGCAGGTCGGCCAGGGTGGGCACGCCGTCCTGGGCCCGCAGGGTGAGGCAGGCGGCGCGCATGAGGTCGTCGGTGCGTGGTCCCCAGAA
>NZ_JBEXTZ010000037.1:0-73929 GCF_040614195.1 Amycolatopsis sp. NPDC006125 | reverse complement strand
GCCCAGCGCATGTACCTCGCCGAAAAGACCATCAAGAACTACGTCTCCCGGCTACTGGCCAAACTCGGACTCGAACGCCGCACCCAGGCCGCCGTGCTGGCGGCCAAGCTGCACGACCGCGAGCACGCCGACGGCCCCCGTCGCGACACCTGGTCACCCGTGCTGCGCTGAGTTTCCGCGCGCGGAAAGGGCCTCCGGCAAGCTCGGGTTCTAGCGATCCCCGCAACACCCTGGATTTCAGGGAGTTGCGGGGATCGTGGTTTCTGAGGGGTTGCGGGCGAGGTTTTCGAGGCTCTGGACCGGGAGAGGGGCAGCATCTCGGGTGCTTCCCGGGCGGTCGAAGTGAATCGTGCGACGGCGTACGGGTGGGCTCGTAACGCGGGTGTGCGGGGTCGGGGGAAGACGGGCACGGCCGGGCATCCGGGCCGGGCGGAGTACGACCGGCTTCGGGCGGCCGGGGTCCGGCGGCGGGACGCCGCGGCACGGGTCGGGGTCCACGAACGCACCGCCAAGGACTGGGACCGCGGCATGTCGGGGCCGTCTCTTGATCCAGACCCTGCCCGAGCACCTACGCGGCTCGCTGACCTGGGACCAGGGCTGCGAGATGGCCGCGCACAAGCAGTTCACGGCGGCCACCGGAGTACCGGTCTACTTCTGCGATTCGCACTGGCCCTGGCAACGGGGCTCGAACGAGAACACCAACGGCTTGCTACGCCAGTACTTCCCCAAGGGCACCGACCTGTCCGTGCACAGCGCCGCCGATCTCGAGCACGTCGCCCACCAACTCAACGGCCGACCACGCAAAACACTCGGCTGGAAGACCCCAGCCGAGTGCCTGCGTGATCTACTGACAACGACATGAACCATCAGGTGTTGGGAAGCCCCAAGAATCCGGCAAGCGCCGGAGGCCCTTTTCCGTGTCCTCACTCCGCTTCGAGCGTCGCGCGAGCACGGTGCAGGGTCAGCGGGATCAGGTGGCCGGTGACCGTCGCGGACGCGGCGAGCTCCCGGTAGGTGTCGTCGACGATCGCGCGCACCCGCGCCGGGTCCGCGCCGGGGAAGGCCTGCCGCAGTTCCCCGACCACGGCGGCCAGCTCGTCGGCGACGAGGTGGGAGCCGGCCGGGGCGGGCGGACGCTGCCGGTAGGCCTCGCTGGCGAAGTAGCGGCGCATCGACGCCTCCGCGAGATCCGCCGCCGAATGCGCCTGGCTCGTGCGGGACGCCGCGCTCTGCCGCGCTTCCCGTGCCGCCTTCTTGTTTTCGATGTCGCTCATGACGTCGTCTCCTCACACGTCTTCCGGATCTTCGGGCACCACCGCGACCGGGCAGGGCGCCCGGAAGGCCAGGGACTGGCTCGTCGAGCCGAGCAGCAGCCCCGCGAACGCGCTGCTGCCGTGGGTGCCCACCACGAGCAGGCGGGCGTGCTGCCCGAACTCGAGCAGGGTGTGCCCGGGACGCCCGCGCAGCACCAGGTACTCCACCGGCACCCCGGGGAACTCCTCGGTCAGCGGCGCCATCCGGGCGACCAGCGCGCGGTGTTCCGCGTCGTGCCGGTCCGCCGGGTCTCCCGGCGCCGCGTGCCAGGTCCGCACCGCGGTGACCGAGGTGTCGTACAGCGCGGCCATCTTCATCGCGTAGCGGGCGGCGGTGATGGTGCCGTCGACGCCGACCACGATCGAACCCTGGTCGGTGACGCGGCCGCGGACGACCACGACCGGGCGGTGACCGTGCACGGTGAGCGCCAGGCCGCAGGAGCCGAACACGAGCCTGCTGAGGCCGCCGGAGCCGTCGTGCCCGAGGACCACCGACGCGGCGTGCTCGGACTCGCGGCGCAGCACGACCCGCGGATCGCCCTCGCACAGCCGCTGCTCCACCGGCACCCCGGGCGCGGTCTCCTGCGCCACCGCTTCGGCGGCCCGCAGCCGGTCGGCGCCCCACGCCCGCAGTTCCGCGCGGATCTGGTCCGCGTTCATGCTCAGCGCGGGGTAGTCCCGGTCGCTGCGCGGGTAGGCGTGGACCAGGCGCAGCGGCACGCCCAGCCGGGCGGCGTCCCGGGCGCCCCAGCGCACCGCGTCGAGCGCCGAGCCGGACCCGTCCACGCCGACCACGACCGGCCGCATGCGATCACGGGCGGGGGCGCGGGTTTCCTGGGTCTGTAGCCGCACGGTCATCGTTTCCTCACCACCGGGTCTTGTCGCTGCCGAGCTCGGACCATTCGCGCTCCCACGCCGCCAGCCGCAGCCGGTCGAGGCCGGCGCGCACCAGTGCGACGAGCGACCCCAGCGTCACCACGACGCCGAGCCACGCCAGGAACCCCGCGGCGAGCGCCACGGTCAGTGCGTTGCCCGCGGTCAGCGGCGCGGGCGCGGGCTCCCCGGCCGGGTCGACCCAGACGGGGACCCGGTCACCGGGCCCGGTGCCGCGGCCGACCGGAACGGTGCCGGTGCGGTCGCTGCCGTCGGGCAGGCGCCACACCGCGGTGGCGGTCCCGTCGTCGCTGTCGGGGCTGGGCGGGGTCACGTCCAGCACCACCGCCTCCACCTCGCGCCGTTCGGCCTGCTGCTGCCGGGAAACCGCTGTCTCGGCAGCCCGGACCTCGGAGACGACGACACCGGCCACCGGGACCGCGGCCAGCGCCGCGAGCACCGCGGTGGCCAGCACGGCCGCCTCCGCGCGGTCCCACGCCCTGGCGAGCGAGCCGCGGCCCGGGCTGATGAGCCGCCACTGCCTGCTCAGCCACATCATGATCGGTGACATCGACGCTCCTCCCCCCAGCACGCGCTCAGACCATCGGGCCGGGCTGGTAGTCCACTTCGGCCAGTGGGTGCCGGGCCGCGCCGCGCGGCGGGCACGATCACCACCGGGCAGTGCGCCCGGCGCAGGCACTGCGCGCCGACGGACCCGACCAGCGCGCGCATGATCCGCCCGTAGCCGTGGCTGCCGAGCACGAGCATGGCCGCGTCCGCCGCGGCGGACAGCAGCACCTGCGCCGGCTCGCCCTCGGTGACCTCCGGCCGGATCTTCGCCTCCGGCTGTTCGCGGTGCGCGCGGTCCACCATCTCGCCGAGGGCGCGCCGGTGCGCGGTGAACACGGCCTCGGCCGTCGCCCCGCCACCCGGGTAGCTCCAGGCGTGGACCGCCACCACTTCCCGGCCGGTCCGCGCGGCTTCGCCCGCCGCCCACCGCAACGCGGCGGCACTGCCCGCGGAGCCGTCCACTCCCACCACGATCGCGGCCATGACGCCGTCCTCTCGCCGGTCGTTTTCCTTGTGTCCCAGCCTGGTCCGGCGGCGGCGGGCGGTGAAGGGCCGATGGTCCCCGTCGTGAGGGCCCTGCGGCGGTTTCCGGCGCGCCGTCAGGGCGCCAGCGGATCGGGCGGTACCACCGGCACGCGCACGCCGTCCGGCGGCCGCCCGTGGCGGGCGGTGTACCAGCCGACGTAGGCGGCGACCGCCGCGGGCAGCGTCGGGAAGATCCGGTCCTCCCCCAGCTCCGCGGTGAACCCGGCGGCGCTCAGCTCGTCGTGCAGTTCCTGCTTCACCCGGGCCATCGCGAACACGATCCCCCGGCTCGCGAGCTCGCGCCGCAGGCCGGTCAGGGTCTCCAGCGCGGTGCTGTCGATGTCCACATTGGCCTCGGCGTTGAGCAGGAACCACTCCGGCGCCGCGCCGTCCAGCGAGTCCAGCGCCCGGCGCCGGAAATCCTCGGCGTTGGCGAAGAACAGCGGCGCGTCGTAGCGGTACACGAGCAGCCCGGGCACCACCCGCGAGCCCGGGTAGTCGCCGATGTCGTGCATGCCGGGCACCCCCGGCGCGTACCCGAGCACCGCCGCGTGCGGCCGCGCGACCTTGCGCAGCAGGTCCAGCAGCGACAGCCCGATCGCGACCAGGATGCCGTAGAGCACGCCGAGCACGAGGACCCCGGTCAGCGTCGCGACCGCCAGCACCGCCTCGCTGCGCCGGAAAGCCGCGATGCGGCGGAACTCGGCCACGTCGATCAGCCGCAGCGCGGCGTACACCACGACGGCGCCCAGCGCGGCGGCGGGAAACGCGGCCAGCACCGGCCCGGCCACGAACATCGCCAGCACCACGGTCACAGCGTCACCACGGAGTAGAGCTGGCTGCGGGCGCCCAGCGCGTCGGCGATCGCCGTCCGGCTGCCGCTGCAGCTGACCGGCAGCCCGCGCAGGAACCCGGCCGCCAGGTTCACCAGCCCCAGCGCGCGCAGTTCCCGGTCGGCGTCGACGCGTTCGCCGTGCCTGCTGCCGAACGCGCGTGCGGTGAGCATCATGTCGGAGAACCCGACCAGCGCGATCCCGGCCGCGGGCAGCAGCAGCGACGGCAGATCGGCCGCGGCCACGTTCGGCAGCCCGGGCACGGGCAGCCCGGACGGCACGTCGCCGACCACCCGGACACCCGCGTCCTGCCCGCCGGCGAGGGCGACCACGCCCGTGGCGAGCAGCATCGCCAGCAGCGGGCCCGGCGCCCGCGGCAGCAGGCGCGCCACCACCAGCAGGAACGCCAGCACCGCCGCCGACACCGCCACCGTGGGCCAGTGCACGCGGTCCAGCGCGCCGAACCAGGACGTCACCTCCGCGACCAGACCGTCACCGGACACCGGGACGCCGGTGAGCGTGCTCAGCTGGCTCACGACCATGATCACCGCGATGCCGGCCAGGTAGCCGACGAGCACGGGTTTGGACAGCAGGTCGGCGAACATCCCCAGCCGCACCAGACCGCCGAGCAAACAGATCCCGCCGACGATCAGCGCGAGGACGGCCGCCAGAGCCGCGTACCGGCCCGGATCCCCGGCGGCCAGCGGAGCCAGCGCCACCGCGGTCATCAGCGCCGTGGTCGACTCCGGACCCACGGACAGGCGGCGCGAACCGCCCACGACGACGTACACCGCCAGCGGGCCGATCGCGGCCCACAACCCAGCCACCGGCGGCAGCCCGGCGATCCGCGCGTAGGCCATGACCTGCGGGATCAGGTAGGCGGCCACGGTCACCCCGGCCAGCACGTCGCCGCGGAGCCAGGCCCGGCGGTACCCGGCGAGGCCGGGCAGCGCGCCGCGCACCTCAGATCCGCAGGCGCCGCAGGAACGGCTCGGCCGGGGTGTGCGGGGCGAGCCGGACCCGCGCATCCAGCACCAAGCATCCGCCCTCGTGCGCGACCACCGGGTTCAGGTCGAGCTCGGCGACCTCCGGCAGCACCTCGGCGAGACGGCTCAGCCGCACCAGCACGTCCCGCAGCGCGGCCCGGTCGAAGCCGCCTGGGCCGAACAGGTGCGGCGAGGACCGCAGGCCGGACAGCAGCAAATCGGCGTCGCGCGACGTCAGCGGCGCCAGCCGTGCGGCGCGGTCGGCCACCAGGTCGGTGTCCACCCCGCCGAGCCCGAACACCACGAGCGGCCCGAACACGTCGTCCCCGGCGATCCCAGCCAGGACCTCGCGGGCGTGGGCGACCATCGGCTGCACCACGACACCGCGCCACTGATCGCCGAACCGGTCGCGCCAGCGGTGCACGATTTCGCGCAGCTGGTTCTCCCCGCGGACGTCCAGCGCGACCCCGCCGCCGCTGCTCTTGTGCACCAGGCCCGTTGCGCAGGCCTTCACGGCGACCGGTCCGCCCAGCTCGCGCAGGGCGTCCACCGCCTCGTCGGCATCGGTGGCGAACCGGGTGGCGACGACCGGGATCCCGAAGCAGCGCAGCAGCCGCGTGGCGTCCAGCGGGTCGAGCCAGCCGGTCGCGCCTGCCACGATGCGGCGGGCCGCGGCGGTGTCCACATCGGACAGTCGCGGTGGCGCTTCGTCCGGCTCGGCGCGCCAGGCGGCGTAGCGGGCGAGGCTGCCCAGAGCGCCGGCCGCGCCGAGGGCGTCCGCGTAGGACGGCACGAGCCCGTCCGCGGTGAGCAGGGGTTCCACGAACGGCAGCTGCCCGGGGCGCACGACGAGCACGGGCTTGTCCCCCGCGTGCCTCGTAGCCACTCCGGTGAGCGGGTCGCCGACCGCGGTCGCGACGCCGGCCACGACGACGGCGTCGATCCCGTCGTCGGCCAGCACCGCGTCCAGGCAGGCGCCGAACACCTCCGCCGTCACGGCCGCGGTGGTGTCCACCGGGTTGCGCACGGACGCCTGGGCGGGCAGCAGTTCCCGCAGCCGCGACACCGTGCCCGGGCTCAGGTCCGGCAGTTTCAGACCGTGCCGGGCGCACGCGTCGGCCGCGAGGACACCCGCACCGCCGGCGTTGCTCAGCACCGCGACCCGCCGCCCCGCGGGCAGCGGCTGCCACGACAACGCCGCGACCGCCTCCAGCAGTTCGGTCACGCTGTCCACCGCGATCACGCCGGCCTGCTCGTACAGCGCGTCCCGGGTGACGGCAGGCGTCGCGGTCGCCGCGGTGTGCGAGGCGGCCGCGCGCCGCGCGGTCTCGGTCTGCCCGGTCCGCACGGCCAGCACGGGTTTGACCCGGGCCAGGTCGCGGGCGATGCGAGCGAACTTGCGCGGGTTGCCGAACGACTCCAGGTACAGCACGGCGAGGTCGGTGCGCGGGTCCTCGCGCCACCAGCGCAGCAGGTCGTTGCCGCTGACGTCGTACTTGTCGCCGGTGGACACCATCGTCGACACGCCGAGTCCCAGCCGCCGCAACGCCTCCACGACCGCGATGCCGAAGCCGCCGGACTGCGTCACGACACCCACCCGGCCGGACGGCATGCGCCCCGGCGCGAAGGTGGCGTTCAGGCGGATCCCGTCCTCGGTGTTGGCCACGCCGACGCAGTTGGGCCCGACCAGCCGGACCCCGTGCGTGCGGGCGGCGCGGACGGTGCGGGCGCCGAGGCCGGTGCCGGTCAGCCCGGCCGAAATGATGACGGCCGCACGGGTGCCGCGGCGCCCGCACTCCTCGACGACCCCGGGCACCGCGGACGCGGGCACGCACACGACCGCCAGCTCGGGGGTTTCGGGCAGGTCGGCGACTGAACTCGCGCACGGTACGCCGGCGATGTCGCGGGCGTGCGGGTTGACCGCCGACAAGCGACCGGAGTAGCCGCCCTCGGCTAGGTTGACCAGCACGGCGTGCCCGACCGAGGCCGGGTCCCGGCCCGCGCCGATCACCGCGACCGACCGCGGCTGCAGCACGTGCCGCAAACTCGCGACGTCCGCGATGCGCTCCCGCTCGGCCAGCCGGCTGCGGAAGGCCTCGTCCTCGTCCAGGCCGATGCTGAAGTCGCACTCCGATCCGGCCGCGCTGACGCGGTAGGGCAGGCCGAGGTCGGCGAAGACCCGAAGCATGCGGGAGTTCTCCGCCAGCACCTGGCCGGTGAACCGCCGGATTCCCTGCCCGCGGGCCAGCGCCACGAGGTGTTCCAGCAGCAGGGTGCCGACGCCGTGCGCCTTCGCCGCGGAACCGACCGCGAGCGCGAGCTCGGCCTCGGTGGGTTCGGCGGAGACCTCGTAGTGCGCGACGCCGAGCAGCTCGCCGTGCCGGAACGCGCCCACCGCGGCCCGCCGCGGCCCGGGTTCGGCGCACATCCGCGCGACCAGTTCGTCCAGGCGGCCGGGCAGCCCGAAGAACCGGAAGTAGCTGTCGCGTTCGTCGAGGCCCTCGTGCAGCGCGAGCGCCGCGGGGGCGTCGGCGGGCCGCAGCGGGCGGATCTCGACCACCTCACCGTCGGCCAGCACCGCCGCCACGTCCTGTCCTGCCGTCATCACGGTCCTTTCGTGGTGCCGCAGCGGGCCGAACCCCGCCCCACGAGCAAACCCCGGCGACGGCGGGGCCGACGCGGGCCCGCGTCACCAATCGGGAGGACCGGAGTCCCTGGGCGGGGAGGACGAAAGACCCTCGCGCCGGCGGGCCGGGACACAATGGCCGGGTGCGCACACCTGACGCCGCGCCGCGGCTCCTGCTCGTCGAGGACGACGCCGGTCTCGCGCGGCTGCTGTCCGGCCTGCTCGGCGAGGAGGGGTACGACGTGGAGGTGGCCCCGGACGGGCAGCGCGGCCTCCACCTCGGCCTGACCCGGGACTACGACCTGGTGGTGCTCGACCGGGGCCTGCCCGCCGTGTGCGGCCTGGACCTGCTGGCGCGGTTGCGCGACCGCGGCGTGACGGCGCCGGTGCTGGTGCTCTCGGCGCTGAGCAACCCCGCCGACCGGGTCGACGGCCTCGACGCCGGCGCCGAGGACTACCTGGGCAAGCCGTTCGACGTCGACGAGCTGCTGGCGCGGCTGCGGGCGCTGCGCCGCCGCCACACCGACCGCGCCAGGACGCTGGCGCTGCCCGGCGGCCGCCTGGACCTGGACACCCGCCAGGCCGCGATCGGCGGTGACCGGCCGGTGCGGCTGTCCGAACGGGAGTGCTCGCTGCTGGCGACGCTGGCTGCGCGGCCTGCGCGCGTGTTCACCCGCGCCGACCTGCGGGCGCTGGTCTTCCCCGACGCCGGCACCGAGGTGGTCGACACCTACGTGCACTACCTGCGGCGCAAGCTCGGCCGCCACGTCGTCGACACAGTGCGCGGCGTGGGCTACCAGCTGGGGCACCGGAGGTGACGCGCTCGCCCGACGAGCGGGTCCTGCGACGCACCGCGTGGCGGGTCGGCCTGCAGACCGCGGCCGCCGTCGCCGTCACCGTGGCCGTGCTCGGCGCCGTGGCGGGCCTGGTGGTGCTGCGCTCGCAGCACCACGCGGAGGACCAGCTCGTGCGCTCGGCGATCGACCAGGCCGACGACGTGGGCGATCCACCTGCCGGGACGTGGCTCGTCGTGCTCGACGGTGAGCGCCGGTCGGCCACCCCCGGCCTGCCCGCCGGGTTGCCCGGTGCGGCCGATCTCCGTCAGACCGCGCAGGACCACCTCGCGCGCAGCTCCGACGTGCACGCCGGCGGGCGGGAGTACCGCCTGCGCACCGAACCGTTCCGGAACGGCGCCATCCAGGTGGTGCTCGACCTGCGCGGCGAGCACGAGGAACGCGAGCGGCTGGTGCAGGCGCTGCTCATCGCCGGATCGGCCGGGCTGGTGCTCGCCGCCCTGGCCGGCGCGTGGCTCGGCCGCCGCGCGGTCGCGCCGCTGGCCGCCGCGCTCGCCCTGCAACGGCGGTTCGTCGCCGACGCCGGGCACGAGCTGCGCACGCCGGTGACGCTGCTCAGCACCCGCGCCCAGCTGATCCGGCGGCGGTTGCGGAAGGGCGGCGATCCCGCAGCGCTCGCGTCCGAGGCCGACGAACTGGTGCGCGACGCGGGCGTGCTTGCCGGTGTGCTCGACGACCTGCTCGTCGCGGCCGATCCACGGGAACCACCCGCGGACCGGCTGGACCTGGGCAGGCTGGCCGACGAGGCGGCCGGCGCCGCCCGCGCGGAGGCCAGGGCCCGCGCGGTGGTCGTGCGGACCGAGACCGGCCGCGCCCCGGTCACCGGGTCGGAGGTGAGCCTGCGCCGTGCCGTCACCGCCCTGCTGGACAACGCGATCCGGCACGCGCGGCGCGAAGTGCTCGTGCACGTCGCCCGCGAAGGTCGTGCGGTGGTGCTCACGGTCACCGACGACGGGCCCGGCATCGACGAGTCGGTGCTGCCCACGATCTTCGACCGCTTCTCGTCCGGCGCTGGCGACGGCGGCGCCGGTGCGCGACGGCGCTACGGTCTCGGGCTGGCCCTGGTCAGCGAAATCGTCGCCCGGCACGGGGGTTCGGTGACGGCGGGCAACCCCGCGGCCGGGGGCGCGCGGCTGCAGGTGCGCCTGCCCGCGGCCCGGTTCCCAGAAACGACCAAGAATTCCCCGGCAGGCTGAGCGGCGTCCGACCTCCAACCCACGCGGAGCCCGCCACCATGCCTGTGTTCCTGTCCGGAGTGCCGCTGCACGTCCTCCTCGTCCACGCCGTGGTCGTCCTGGTGCCGCTGGCGGTGCTGGCCGCGCTGACCGTCGCGCTGTGGCCGGCGGCCCGCCGCCGGTACGGCTGGCTCGCCGCCGGCGTCGCCGCGGCCGCCACCGCGTCCGTGCCGCTGGCCACCAGCAGCGGCGAAGACCTGCGGGACCGGCTGGCGCCGACCGACCTGATCCGGCAGCACGCGCACCTCGGCGACCAGTTGCTGGTCTTCGTGGCCGGGCTCCTGGCCGCGACGGTGGCGCTGGTGTGGTTCGACCGCCGCGCGCGCCGGGACGAGCCGGGAGCTGCCCGCCGCCTGCCGTCCCGACCGGTGACCCTGGGACTCGCGGCCGCGACGATCGCGCTCGCCGCGGTGTCGGCGGTCCAGGTCGTGCGGATCGGCGACTCGGGCGCGCGGGCGGCGTGGGCGCAGACGCACTACACCGCACCGCAGCACCAGGACGAGGACGGCTGAGCGGGCGCTACTCCCCGTCGGGGCGGACCACCATCACCGGGCACTCTGCGCGGTGGATCAGCGCCTGGCTGGTCGATCCCAGCAGCAGCCCGGAAAAGCCGCCGCGCCCGCGGCTGCCCACGACGACCAGCTGCGCCTGCCTGCTCCAGTCGATCAGCTGGTGCCGCGGCCGGTCGCGCACCACGACGCGGTCCACCTTGACGTCGGGGTAGCGCTCCTGCCGACCCGCCAGCCGCTCGGCGAGCACCAGCTCCTCGTCCTGCCGGACCGCCTCCCAGTCGACGACCAGCGGGAAGGATCCGAGACCGCCCAGGAGGTCCTCGTCGCTCCACGCGTGCACCGCCACCAGCGGCGCCCCGCGCCAGCTGGCCTCCTCGAAGGCCGCCTCCAGCGCCCGCTCGCTGAACGGGCTGCCGTCGACACCGACCACGACCGGTCCCGCCGCCGGGGCGGCCCGCCCGCGCACCACCACGACCGGGCAGTGCGCGTGGGAAACGACCTGCACCGCCGTGGTCCCGGCGAGCACGCCGGTGAACCCGCCGGCCCCCGACGCGCCCAGCACGAGCGCTCTGGCGCCGCGGGACGCCGTGATCAGGGCCTCGGCCGGGTGCTCCTCCGGCATCGCCGTGGTGACCGTCAGTCCCTCGCCACCCGCGTCGCGGGCGACGCGGACCGCAGCGGCCAAGAAGTCCTTCGCGTTGTCCACCAGATCGTCGTGCAGCGCCCGCAGCGCGGGCATCGCGATTCCGTAGCGGCCGGTGAACGGCGAGAACCCGTGCACGAGGTGCAGCCGGTCGCGGTGCCGCACCGCGTCGGCCGCGGCCCAGCGCACCGCCGCGGTGGAGGCCTCCGACCAGTCCACCCCGACGACGGTCACCCCTGCGGTGTTCGTCATGTCGTTCCTCTCCTAGCCCGGAATCCGGTCGTCCACAGTGGAATTCAGTTCGTTCGCGACGGCGACGACGCCGGGGATCGCCTCGGTCAGCCGCGCCGCCCGCTCCGCCTCGCTGCGCCGGTCGACCGTGCCGGTGAGTGTCACGACCCCGTCCACGACCTCGGCGCGCGCCTGCTCCGGAGCTGCCCACAGGCAACGCCGCAGCACCTCCTCCTCGACGGCGCGGGCGATCTCGGCGTCCGGCCGCAGGAACACCCGCAGCACGTCCCGCCGGGCGAGCACGCCGACGAGCTTGCCGTCGCCGTCGACGACGTAGAGCCGCCTCAGGTGTTCGCGCGCCAGCCGGCGCGCCGCGACGGCGACCGGCTCGTCCTGCCCGATCACCCGGACCCGCCGCGTCATCGCGGTTTACGCGGTCATCGCGCGCGACTTGCCCCACCAGCGCCACCGTCGTCCCGGCGCGAACGCCGACGGCGGCCGGTCCGCGCCGCGCAGGTCCTCCTTGGCCAGCAGGTCCGACTCCGAGACCACGCCGACCGGGCGGTCGTGGCCGTCGACCACCGGCACCGCCCCGATCTGGTACTGGTCCAGCAGCCGGACCAGGTTCTTGAACGGCATCGCGGGCACCACGGACACCACCGGATGCGTCATCAGGTCGCCCACGACCGGTCCGCGCACCCGCCTCACGCCTGGCGGACGATCAGCAACGGGCACAGCGCGAAGGTGATCAGCGACTGGCTCGTGGACCCGAGCACCATGCCGGCGAACCCGCCGCGGCCGCGGCTGCCCACGACGATCAGCTGGGCGCCCTCGGCGTGGTCGAGCAGCCGGTCGGCCGCGCTGCCGCGTACCACGATCCGCTCGACGGCGACGTCGGGGTACTTCTCCTGCCAGCCCGCCAGCCGCTGGGCCAGCAGCTCGCGCTCGCGCTCCTCGATCGCCGGCCGATCCAGCGTCCAGCGCGTCTCCTCGAAGAGGGCGCCCAGGTAGGAGTCGTCCCACGCGTGGACCGCGACGAGCGCGGCACCGCGACGGGAAGCCGCGTCGAACGCGGCCGCGATCGCCTCGTCGCTGGTGGGCGAGGCGTCGATCCCGACCACGACCGGCCCCTCGGCGGGCGGCTCGTCGTCCGCCACGTGCGGCCGGACCACGGCGACCGGGCAGCGGGCGTTGGCGGCCAGCGCGATCGTGACCGACCCGGCCAGGAAGCGGCCGAGGAACCGCACGGGCGGGGTGCCCAGCACGAGCACCGCGGCCGAGCGGGACTCGTCCAGCAGCGCCGCGCCGACCTGCTCCTTGCGCAGGCTCCGCTGGATGTCCACATCGGACTCGGCGCTGCGGGCGGCGTCGCTCGCGGCGTGCAGGATCCGGTGGCCCCGCTGACGCGCGAGGCCGGCCAGGTCCACGTGCACCGGCATCGGCTGGGGGTAGCCGAGCGAGGCTTCGTCCAGGGCGTGCACCAGTTTCAGGGGCACGTTGCGGCACCGTGCCTCGGTGGCGGCCCACCGGACCGCGCCGAGCGACGCTTCGGAGCCGTCGACCCCGACGACGACCGGGTTCGGGGAGTGGGACATGGTTGTTCCTTTCGGATCCGGGTTACGCCGAAGCGGTGGCGTGCTGGAAGAGCTCGGTGAGTTCCGGGATGGTCAGGGTCCGGTTCGCCGGCTGCCGGCGCGGTCGCGGGACCGGCGCGCGGCCTTCGGCCGGCGACAGCCCGAGCATCGCGAGCAGCTCGCGGAGCTCGTCGGCGTCCTTCGCCTGGCCCGCCACGGCGCGCGCGGCGCGGTGGCGTTCTTCGGGGGTCGGTTCGTGCGAGCTGATCGCGTTGTCCATGCCGGGAACGCTATTGGCGGACGGCGGCCCGCCACGACGGGCGGAGGGCCCGTCGTGGCGGGGCTGAGGTCGCCGCCGGTGAGGACTTTGTGCCCTGTCCTCAGCCGTCGGACGCCAGGAGACGGGCCAGCGCGAACCCGGTGACGGCGGAGGTGGTGGCGGCCATGAGCAGCCCGCCGCCGACGCCGATCAGCACTGTGACGGCCAGGGCTTGCCCCTCGTGCCACAGCGGCATTGTGACGGCGAGGAACACACCCAGCCCGGCCAGCCAGGCCGCAGCGGTGACCGGGATCCACCGCCACGCCCGGGACAGGTGCGGGCGCAGGAGCGGCCACTGGGCCGTCCCGAGTGACGCGAGTACGACCAGCCCGAGCACCACCCCGGCCGTCGCCGCCTGCACCGGCGGCCAGCGGTGGACCTCCGCCGCGGCCGGGACCGTGCCGGCCAGGTAGGCGAGGACCGCGCCGGCCGAGGTCGCCGCGATCCAGCGCCGCGTCCGCAGGGCCGGCAGCGCGTGCCGCAGCACGAGCGCCTGCCCGCACCCGAGCGCGGCCCCTTCGACCGCCCCGGCGGCCAGCAGGGCGGGCACGGCGACCGCGGGCGCCGACCCGGCGGTGAGCGCGCCGACGCCGGCGGGCACCGCGAACCCGGCGAACTCGGCCAGGGTGACGATCCAGAACCAGCTCCACGCCAGCGCCCTGCCGCGCAAGGGTTTCACTGGGGGCAGGTCGATGGCGACCAGCGGCGCGTCCGCGGGCACCCGCGGCCCGCGGAGCTGGTACACCGCCACCGCCGCCTCGCGCTCGGCGCCGTGCAGCACCCGGCCCGCACCGGCCGACCACCCGCCCGGCAGCCGCACCTCGACCGGGGAGATGGTGCGGAAGTGCCGCCACCACGTCTTGCCGGCGGCCCGCCCGGCGACGACCAGCAGCCGGTCGCCGTCCCGGACGTGGGCCACCGGGAACTCGACCAGGTCGCCGCGCCGCGAGCGGTACCGCAACACGCACAACCGGCCGAGCAGCGGGGCGAGCACGGAATCCAGCAGCCGAAGGACCAGCCGCTGGCCCACGCCGCGGCGCGCCGCGCGCCGGTGGCGCCCGGGCGCGGTGGTGCTCATCCGCGTTCCCCCGTCCGGCCGCCGTACCGGACATGGCCCACCGGGAGCGCGAACAGCCCGAGGTCCAACCGGTCACCCAACCCGCGGCGAGCCGCGCTCCGGCGCCGCCCGGGCGCGGCGGTGCTCATCCCCGTGTCCCCACCCCGGTCGGCGCCAGCACCCGGCCC
This sequence comes from Amycolatopsis sp. NPDC006125, assembly GCF_040614195.1. NCBI lineage: Bacteria > Bacillati > Actinomycetota > Actinomycetes > Pseudonocardiales > Pseudonocardiaceae > Amycolatopsis > Amycolatopsis sp. NPDC006125. Next base: position 59,590 of record NZ_JBEXTZ010000037.1, on the reverse strand, counting down.
GGGGTGGCCGTGACCGGGTAGCCGACCCGGAGGATCGCCTGCGGGTACCCGGGGAGGTCGAGCTTCTCGATGAGCCCGGCGCGCACCTCGGGCAGGTGCAGCGGCTGGGTCAGGACGGAGCCCACCAGCCCCTCGGTGATGGCGGCGAGCCAGGCCCGCTCCAGCGCGGCGCCCGCGTGCAACTGGTCGCGCCGCGTGTCGTCCGCGGTGAGCACGATCAGCAGAGACTCCGCCGCGACCCGCTCGGTCAGCGTCACCGTGTCGGGTAGGTGCGTGTCGGCGCGCACCAGACCCGACCAGGGCAGCGTGGTCTCCGGCGACGGCGGTTCCCGCAGCTGGGCGGTCCAGGCGGTCAGTTCCCGCTGGTAGGCCCGGTCGGCGCGGAGCAGCTGCCCGGCGTGGGCCAGCAGCTCGGCCAGCGGCGCCGCCTCGGTCCGGGACTGGACGAGACGCGCCTCGGTGCCTGGCCCCGCCGCCGTGTCGCCGAGCAGCCGCAGGACCCGCGGCGGGACGTGGTGCAGCGCGAACGGCGAGCGGTAACTGCTGCGCTGGAAGATCGCCGAATAGCGGTTCAGCTCGTCGGGCTTGGCCTCCCCGCGCTCGGCGGCGCGGATCTCGGCGACCAGGTCCGGCCGCACCGGCGACGGCAGCAGCTCCACCTCCGGGCGCCAGCCAAGGACCCGCACCGCGAGATCCAGGTTGGCCAGCGCCGCGCCGCAGGAGAGCACCCGGTCGCGGCCGGTGGGGTCGTGCCGCGGCAACGACACGTCGAACCGTTCGTACAGCCGCAACACCCCGTTCGGGACCTCCAACACCCACGGCTGCGAGTTGTGGACCGAGGGGGCGCAGCTCGCGGCTCGCGCGAGCGCCCCGACCTCGACCTGGGACCAGTGCATTGTCATTCCTCCGGAAGTTCTCAGCGGACCACGGCGACCGGGCACGGGCAGTGGTGGAGCAGGGCCTGGCTGGTGGAGCCGAGCCCCATGCCGTCGAAGGCGTGCCGCCCGCGCGAGCCGACCACGACCAGTTGGGCACCCCGGGCCGCGGCGAGCAGTCCCCGCACCGGGCGGTCCCGCACGGTGCGCAGCGCCAGCGGCACGTCCGGGTACTTCTCCCGCCACCCGGCGAGCCGCTCGGCCAGCAGGCGGCGCTCGTCCTCGGCGACCTCGTCGTACTCCACGTCGATCGGCAGCACCGACCAGGTTTCGCCGAGGCTCATGTCGGTCCAGGTGTGCAGGGCGACCAGCGGCGCTTGCCGCCTGCCCGCGGTGTCGAAGGCGAAGGCGATCGCCGCGTCGCTCCACGTGGAGGCGTCCACGCCCACCACAATCGGGCCGCGCTCCGGCGGCAGCGCGTCCCGCACCACGACGACGGGACAGGGCCCGTGGGCGGCGAGCGCGGACGAGACCGAACCGAGCAGCAACCCGGGGAAGCCACCGAGACCGCGGGAACCCAGCACCGCGAGGCGGGCGGTCGCCGCCTCCTCGATCAGGGCGGCCGCGGCCGCGCCGGTGCGCAGCCGCGTGTGGATCTCGATGCCGGGTTCGGCCGCCCGCGCCTGGCCGTGGGCCTCGCCGAGCCAGCGGTGCCCCTGTTCGAGCCGGGACTCCACCAGCCCGCCGCCCCCGGGCGCCGTCGAGGGCGCCGGAGGCAGGGTGCACACGTGCACGAGCCGGAGCGGCAGATGCCGCAGTGACGCCTCGCGCGCTGCCCATCGCACGGCGTTGAGCGCCGCCGGTGAGCCGTCCACGGCGGCGAGAACCGCGGGTTCGATCGATTCGACCATGCTTCGATCCTCACCGGCCGGTGCCGCGGCGGGCAGGGCAGACGGGCCCCGGCCACGGGGCACTTCGGCTCTTTCCCGCCCGCGCGCGCGCGCCTGGGAAAGCCGGCCCCATGCTGACGTGGCGAGTGATCGAGCCCGGTCCGCCCGGGTCGCGGAAGTTCGAAGCACGCGAGGAACCGGCGCCCACCGCCGGCACCGGCGAACTACTCGTGCGGGTGCGAGCGTGCGGGGTCTGCCGCACCGACTTACACGTGCTCGAAGGCGACCTGCCAGTGCACCGGCCCGGGGTCGTGCCCGGGCACGAGGTCGTCGGCGAGGTCGCGGCGCTCGGTCCGGACGTGCGCGGATTCGCACCCGGGGACCGGGTGGGCGTCGCGTGGCTCCGGGGCACGTGCGGTGCGTGCCGGTACTGCCTGCGCGGCGACGAGAACCTGTGTCCCCGCTCGACCTACACGGGCTGGGACGCCGACGGCGTTACGCCGGATACACGACGGTCCCGGCTGCCTACGCGCACCGGCTGCCCGCGGGCTACTCCGACCAGGAGCTCGCCCCTTTGCTGTGCGCGGGGATCATCGGGTTCCGGGCGCTGCGCCGCGCGAACCTGCCCGCCGGCGGCCGCCTCGGCATCTACGGCTTCGGCGCCAGCGCGCACCTGGCCGCCCAGGTCGCGCTCGCGCAGGGAGCCACAGTGCACGTCATGACCCGCAGCGCCCGGGCCCGGCAGCTCGCGCTGGAACTCGGCGCGGCGTCGGCCACCGGCGCCGCGGACGCCCCGCCCGAACCCCTCGACGCCGCGATCCTGTTCGCCCCGGCCGGGGAACTCGTGCCGCCCGCGCTCACGGCGTTGGACCGTGGCGGCACCCTCGCGCTGGCCGGGATCCACCTGACCGACATCCCCCCGCTGCACTATCAGGCGCACCTGTTCCAGGAACGTCAGCTGTGCAGTGTCACCGCGAACACGCGCCAGGACGCGCACGACTTCCTCGCCTTCGCCGCCGACCACCACCTGCGGGTCACGACGAGCGCCTACCCACTCGGCGACGCCGAGCGGGCGCTGAACGACCTCGCCGCCGACCGGGTCACCGGAGCCGCCGTCCTGTTGCCGTGACGGGACATCGGTTCCCGGCCGCACGACGGGCCCGGGGCGAGCGGCCACCGCTCGCCCCGGGCCTGGTTCACGACCGGGTGCTCCGCGTGTCGAAGCGGCGCCAGTCCTCGTCCCAGTCCGCCGCGCGGCGCCGGTCCAGCCGGATCCGCACGAGCCAGAAACCGGCGCCGCACAACAGGATCACGCCGGACCAGCTCGCGAAACCGACGGTGATCGCGTTCGTGATCACCACGCTCGGGGTGATCGGCTCGGTGACGACTGCGCCGTCGCGGTCGAGCCACACGGTCACCGCGTCGCCCCCCTGCGCGCCCCGGGCGGCCGTGACCTGACCGGTGACGGCCCGGCCGTCGGCTCCCTGCCAGGTCGCCTCGACCCGCGCCGGCCGGCCGGCCGAGCCGTTCGGGCCTGCGGTCCGCGGCGGGGCGTCCGCCAGCAGCGTCGCGGTAGCCGGGTGGCGCGTGGCCTGCTCGATCCGCATCTGCTCGCGTTCCTGGGTGTAGGTCCGCGCGCCCAGCAGGCCCACCGGCAGCGCGGCCAGCAGCACGACACCGAGCAGCACCAGCAGCAGGCGGCGTTCGGTCCGGTCCGTTGCGCGGGCCAGCGGATTGCGGCCGGGGCGGACGATCCACCGCGCCTTCGTCGCGAAACTCATCGGGGCTCCTTCGTCGGCAAGTCCTCCAGTACCGGCGAGGGTGGCCCGGCCGCGGCGGTGATCGAAGGGCCGACCGTCCCGACCGTGGTCACCGCGCGGCGGGACCTAGTGCTCTCGCCCACCGGTTCCCGTCGACCGGCGGACGGCACCGGTGACCTTGGTCCCCGGCCGGTGCCCATTGGTCCCTCGCCGAACGCGATCAACTTCCGCTGAACTCGACGGCGACCGGAACCCCCGACGGAAGGGCCGCCATGTCCAGACCACCGAGCACGTCACAACCCGCGCGTCCGGCGCGGCTCGAGCTGAAAGCCCGCTCGCTGGGGCTGACGTCGGCGACCGGACTCGTCGTCGGCAGCATCATCGGCACCGGCGTGTTCACCATGCCCGCGGTGCTCGCCGGCGCCGGGACCAGCTCCCTGCTCGTGCTCGCCGTGGTCGCGGCGGGCGCCACCGTGCTCGCGGTCCTCTTCGGACAGCTGACGCGGCGGGTGCCCAACGCCGACGGCGGGTTGTACGCCTATGCCCGCCACGAGTTCGGCGACTTCGCCGGCTACCTCACCGGCTGGTGCTACTGGATCTCGGCCTGGGCCGGCAACGCCGCGATCGTGTCGTCCTGGGTCCTGTACGTGGAGTCCCTGTTCGGCATCACCGATCCCTCGTGGTGGGTCAGCTGGGGCATCGCGATGCTGGGTCTGTGGATCCCGGCCGCGGTCAACCTGGCCGGCGTCCGGCAGATGGCCTGGTTCGAAAACCTCACGGTGGTGCTGAAGTTCGTGCCGCTGCTGTTCGTCGCCGTGGCCGGCTGGTTCTTCGTGTCGAAGGCCAACTTCGGCCCGTTCAACGCCTCCGGCGGCAGCCTCTACAGCGCGATCGGACTGGCCGCGGGTGTCGCGTTGTTCGCGTTCATCGGTGTCGAGGTCGCGGCCGTGACGGCGAAGCGGGTGCGGGAACCGGGCCGCAACGTGGGCCGGGCGTCGGTGCTGGGCACGGCCGCCAGCGCGCTGCTCTACATCGTGGTGTCGGCCGCCGTCATGGGCCTGGTCCCGCACGACGCGCTCGTGGCCACCGGCACCCCGTTCGTCCCGGCCGTGGAAACGATCTTCCCCGGGATGGGCTGGGCGGGCAAGCTCATCGCCGCGCTCGCCGTCGTGTCCGGCATCGGCGCGCTCAACGGGTGGACCCTGGTCACCACGGAGGTGTCGCGCGCGGCCGCGACCGACGGGCTGTTCCCCCGGGCGTTCGCGTGGACCGACCGCAAGGACACCGCGTGGTTCGGCATCGTCGTCGCCGCGCTGCTGCCCTCGCTGCTGATGCTGTGGCGCTACACCGCCGGTTCCGGCCTGACGGTGTTCACGTTCCTGGTCAACCTCTCGGTGGTCACGGTCGCGATCCCGTACTTCTTCTCGGCCTGCGCCCAGCTGGCCCACCTCGTGGGACGGCGCCGCGTCCGGCCGCTGCTGCTGGCCCGTGACCTGCTCATCGCCGGTGTCGCCGTCCTGTTTTCGCTGTGGGTGACCTTCGCCGCCGGCTACGCCGCGGTCTACCAGGCCCTCGCGATGGTGCTCATCGGCGTCGTCGGCTACGCGGTCCTCGCCGGGCGGCGGCAGCGCCAGGCGGTCCGCCGCGCCGAGACCACCCCGTCGATCCGGCACGACGCGGCCTGACCCGGAAAGGACGACGAGATGACGTTCGGAGTCGCCTCCGAAGTGGGCAAGCTGCGCCAAGTGGTCGTGCACCGCCCCGGCGGCGAGCTGGCCCGGCTCACCCCGCGCAACATCGGCGAGCTGCTGTTCGACGACGTGATGTGGGCGAAGAAGGCCAAGGAGGAGCACGACGTGTTCGCCGAGGCCCTGCGCGAGAAGGGGGTCCAGGTCCACTACTTCGAGCGCCTGCTCGCCGAGTCCCTCGACCTGCCCGGCGGGCGCGCGTTCGTGCTGGACCGGGTGTGCACGCCGGACATGCTCGGCGCCGCACTGGTGGAGGAGCTGCGCGGGCTCTTCGAGGGCATGAGCGGCGGCGAGCTGGCGGCCCTGCTCATCGGCGGGGTGCTCAAGGCCGACCTGCCGCACGTCCGCTCGGGCAGCCTGCACTGGAACACGCTGCAGCCCGACGACTTCGTGCTCCGCCCGCTGCCCAACCACCTGTTCCCCCGGGACAACTCGTGCTGGATCTACGGTGGAGTGTCCGTCAACTCGATGGCGAAACCGGCCCGGCGGCGGGAAACGCTGCACGCGCAGGCGATCTACCGCTACCACCCGCTGTTCGCCGAGGCCGGTTTCCCGGTCTACTCCGGCCAGGACGACGTCGCGCACTTCCCGGCCACGGTGGAGGGTGGTGACGTGCACGTCGTCGGCAACGGCGCGGTGCTCGTCGGCATGGGCGAGCGCACCTCGGCCACGGGTGTCGAGGCGCTGGCCCGCGCCCTGTTCGACAGCGGCCAGGCGCACACCGTGGTCGCCGTCGAGCTGCCCCGGTCGCACGCCATGATGCACCTGGACACGCTGATGACGATGGTCGACGAGTCCACCTTCGTGCTCTACCCCTACTTCGACCCGCACCTGCGGTCGTGGACCGTGCGGCCCGGCGGCCGGCCGGGCGAGCTCGACGTCCGGGGCAACGACAGCCTGTGGACCACGCTCGCGGGTGTGCTCGGCGTCCCCGAGATCACCGTGCTCCGCACCGACGAGGACGTGCGCGCCGCCGAGCGGGAGCAGTGGGACGACGGGAACAACTACCTCGCCGTCGCCCCGGGCGTGGTGGTCGGCTACGACCGCAACATCGCCACCAACACCATGCTGCGCAAGCACGGCATCGAGGTCGTCACCGTGCCGGGCGGCGAGCTCGGCCGCGGCCGCGGCGGCCCGCGCTGCATGACCTGCCCCCTCGAACGCGATCCCGCCTGACCCGAGGAGACCACCATGGACCTGCAGGGGCGCAACCTGCTCACGGCCACCGACCTGACCCGCGAGGAGTTCACGCACCTCGTTGACCTCGCCGCCCGGCTGCGGCACGAGAAGCGCGCGGGCGTGCGGGAACAGCGGCTCGCCGGCCGCAACATCGCGCTGATCTTCGAGAAGAGCTCCACCCGAACCCGGTGCGCCTTCGAGGTCGCCGCCCACGACGAAGGCGCCGCCGTCACCTACCTCGGCCCCGGCGAGACCCACCTCGGCCACAAGGAGTCGGTCGAGGACACCGCGCACGTGCTCGGCCGGATGTACGACGGCATCGAGTACCGCGGGTCGGCACAGGAAACCGTCGACGTCCTGGCTGCTCACGCCGGCGTGCCCGTCTGGAACGGGCTCACCGACCTCTGGCACCCCACGCAGATGCTCGCCGACGTGCTCACCATGCGGGACCACGTCGCCGGGCCGCTGGAGCGCCTGACGCTCGCCTATGTGGGTGATGGCCGCAACAACACGGCGAACTCGCTGCTGGTCACCGGAGCCCTGCTGGGCATGTCGGTCCGCATCTGCGCGCCGCGCGAGCTGTGGCCGTCCCCCGCGGTCCGCGAGCTGGCCACCGGGCTGGCGGCTGGGTCGGGCGCGGACCTCGCCGTCACCGACGACCCCCGCGCCGGGGTGCGGGGCGCGGACTTCGTCTACACCGACGTCTGGCTGTCCATGGGCGAGCCGGAGGAGACCTGGGACGACCGGATCCAGCAGCTGCTGCCCTACCAGGTGGACGCCAAGCTGCTCGGTGCGACCGGGAACCCGCGGGTGAAGTTCCTGCACTGCCTGCCGTCCCTGCACAGCCGCGACACCGGCCTCGGCCGCCGGCTGGCCGCCGCGCACGGGGTCGCCGCGCTCGAGGTGACCGACGAGGTGTTCCGCTCCCCCGCCTCGGTCGTCTACGACCAGGCCGAGAACCGGATGCACACCATCAAGGCGCTGATGGTCGCGACGGTGCGGCGATGAGGATCGTCGTCGCCCTCGGCGGGAACGCCCTGCTGCGCCGGGGCGAGACCCCGGACGCCGGCATCCAGGAGAAGCACGTCCAGGCGGCCGCCGACGCGCTGGCGCCGCTGGCCCGGCGGCACCGGCTGATCGTCACCCATGGCAACGGCCCCCAGGTCGGCCTGCTCGCCCTGGAGACCGCCGGCGACCCGGCGCTCACCGCGCCCTACCCGTTCGACGTGCTCGGCGCGCAGACCCAGGGCATGATCGGCTACTGGCTGGCGCAAGCGCTGCACAACCGCGCCGGCCTGCCCGCCGCCGCGGTGCTCACCCGGACCCTGGTGCGGGCGGACGACCCGGCGCTGCGGCAGCCTGCCAAGTTCATCGGACCGGTCTACGACGAGGAGACCGCGCGGCGGCTCGCCGGCCGCAACGGCTGGCAGGTGCGCCGGGACGGCTCCGCGTGGCGGCGGGTCGTGCCGTCCCCCGAGCCCGCCGACGTGGTCGAACTGCCCCTGATCCGGCTCATCGCGGACAGCGGCACGACCGTCGTCTGTGGCGGAGGCGGCGGGGTGCCGGTTGTGGCCGACGAAGACGGGCAGCTGCACGGCGTGGAAGCGGTGGTCGACAAGGACCTCACCGCGGCGCTGCTGGCCAGCGCGCTGCAGGCGGACGCCCTGCTGCTGCTCACCGACGTCGCCGCGGTCGAGGACGGCCACGGCACCGCCGCCGCACGCCCCATCCGCCACGCCCATCCGGCCGGCCTGCGGGCCCGCACCTTCCCGGCCGGGTCGATGGGGCCCAAGGTGGACGCCGCCTGCCGGTTCGTGGAGTCAGGCGGCGCGCTGGCGGCGATCGGCCGCCTCGAAGAAGCGGCAGCGGTCCTGGCCGGGCGCGCCGGCACAACGGTCTCGCCGGTCGCGCCGGCCAGGCGCGGTTAGGAGACGGGCGCCGCCCAGGTCAACCGCGTGCCGCCGTCCTCGGCCGCCGTGACGGAGAGGCTGCCGCCCGCCTGGTCAGCACGTTCGCGCAGGTTGTGCAGGCCGCTGCGGGCCACGGTGTCCGGGATGCCGATCCCGTCGTCGGCCACCTCGATGACCAGCTCGTCACTGGCGGAGACGGTGACCATCAGCGACGTGGCCTTGGCGTGGCGCACGGCGTTGGACAGCGCCTCGCGCAGCACCGCCTCAGCGTGCTCGGCCAGCTCCGGACCGGCCACGCCGACCGGACCGGACATGCGCACGGTGGTGCGCAGCCCGGTGTCGCCGGTGATCTCCGCGATGACGTCGTCGAGCCGCTTGCGCAGCTGCCCGGTGCCGTGCAGGCCGCCGTGCAGATCGAAGATCGCCGTGCGGATTTCCGCAACGATGCTCTGCACGTCGTCGATCATGTCGGCCAGCCGCCGCTGGATCTCCGGGTTGCGGGAACGCATGTGCGTGCTCTGCAACGCCAGCCCGTGGGCGAACAGCCGCTGGATCACGTGGTCGTGCAGGTCACGAGCGATCCGGTCGCGGTCGGAGACCACCTTGAGTTCGCTGATCGAACGCTGGTCCTCCGCCAGCTGCAGCGCCAGCGCGGCCTGGTCGGCGAAGGCCGCCGCCAACGGCAGGTGCGCGCTGTCGAAGGCCGCGTCGCCCGTGCGCCGGGCCACCACCAGCACGCCGGAGACCGAGGTGCGAGACGCTCGCAGCGGCAGCACCAGCGCGGGACCGAACTCCGCGGACACCTCGAACTCCAGGCTGTCCACCCGCCGCGGCTGCGCGTCCCGGAACGCCGCCCCGCAGGTGGACCCCTCGACCGGGATCTTCCGCTCGGTCAGCCGGCCGGGATCCAGGCCGGCGTGCACGGTGACGACCAGCTCCGTGACGTCCTCCAGGGGCATGTCCGGATCCTCGGGTTGCGCGATCAGCGCGTAGTCCGCACGCGCCAGCGTCAGCGCGCGGGTCGCGATGAGCGTGAGAACGTCGGCCGGATCTGCGGCGGCAAGCAGTTCGGCGCGGACCTCGCTGGTGGCCTCCTGCCACTGCTGCCGCAGCCGGGCCTGCTCGAACAGGCGCGCGTTCTCCACCGCGATGCCCGCGGCCGCGGCGAGCGCCTGCACGACCACCTCGTCGTCCTCGGTGAAGGGCTGGCCGTTGTTCTTCTCGGTGAGGTAGAGGTTGCCGAACACCTCGTCCCGCACCCGCACGGGCACGCCGAGGAAGGTCTTCATCGGCGGGTGGTGCGCCGGGAACCCGGACGAGGCGACGTGCTGGGACAGGTCGTCCAGCCGGATCGGCTTCGGCTGCTCGATCAGCAGGCCCAGCAGGCCGTGCCCGGTCGGCAGGTCCCCGATCTCCCGGCGGGTCGCCTCGTCGATGCCCTCGTAGACGAACTCCGCCAGCGACTCGCGGTCCTGGGTCAGCACCCCCAGCGCGCCGTAGCGGCAGTCAACGAGGTCGATCGCCGAGTGCACGATGCGCCGCAGGGTGGCGTCCAGTTCGAGCCCGCTCGCGACGGCGAGCATCGCCTCCAGCAGCCCGTCCATCTGGTCGCGCGACTGCACCAGCTCCTCGATGCGGTCCTGCACCTCGCGCAGCAGTTCCCGCAGCCGCAGCTGCGACAACGTTTCGCGCAACGGCCGTTCCTGTCCCGCCAGGTCACGCTGGTCCTCGCCCGCCATGCCGACCATCGTGCCCCACCGGGCAGCCTCCCGTCACCCATCGTGAAGTCAGCCCGACGCACGGCAGAGGGCGAAGGTCCCCGCCGCCAGGTGACCAGGGCCCGTAGTGCGGGCTCCCGGAAGGGCTGACGCTGATGGGAACAAGGAGGTGGTCACCGTGACCGACACGGAAGCCGACCGGCGCGAGCACGCCGTGGCACGGCTCAAGCAGAAACGCGACTACTACCAGCACGTGGCCGTCTTCGTCCTCATCAACGGTTTCCTGATCGGGGTGTGGGCGCTGACGGGCGCGGACTTCTTCTGGCCGGTCTTCCCGCTCGGCGCCTGGGGCGTCGGGCTGATCATGCACACCTGGGACACGTTCTCGCCGAACTCGCCCAGCGAGCGGCGCATCCGGCGGGAAATGGACCGGATGGCCTGAGCCGGCGTTCCGCGACGACCGCCCCGGTTCCGGCCGGGGCGGTCGTCTTTTTCGTCGTGCGCGCCCCTGCCGAAGGGCCTCGTGGCCAGGGGCCCCAGGTCCCGTGATCCGGGGCCCCGGGGCTCTCGTCCCCGCGAGGCGGTCCGGACAGGCTGAACACACCTGAGGGCAAGGGCGGTGACGACGATGAACACCCTGATCGAGCTGCAGCACCTGGCTGCGCACCGGCCATCGGCCACCGCGCCCCCGGACGAGGTCGCCGCGTGGTACCGGGACAAGGCGCTGCTGCACCAGCACCTCGCGCTGGAGTCTCGCGAACCGGCGATCGCCGCGCGGGAACGCCTCCTCGCCGGCGCCGCACTGCGCCGCGCGGCGATCGCCGGGTGAAGCGCCGGACGCGGCGCGACCACCGCACCGGGAGCGGAGATCCCGGCACGGTGGTCGCCGTCAAAGGGTTCGGTCAGGTTCGCGGGACCGACTTCAGCGTCACCCCGGTCACGCCGCGCACCGACCGCGCCAGCGCGCCGACCACGCGCCGCTCCGCCTCGTCGGCGAACTCGCCGCTGATGACGGCCTCGCCGTCGCTGATCTCCACCCGCCATTCGCCGCGGTGCCCGGAGTAGTCGGTCAGCACCGCGCGCAGGACGGTGGCGACGGTGTCGTCCGAGGACACCAGCGGGCGGAGCAGGTCGCGACGGCTCACGACGCCGACGAGGACGCCCTCCTCGGTGATGGGCACGCACCGGAGCCGGTCGGCCAGCATCCGACGGGCGATGCCCTCGATCTCGGTCGCCATGGTCGCGACCTCCACCGGCGTGGTCATGTACTCCGCCACCGTGGCGCGCCCGTTCGCGCCGGCCATCGTCGCGCGCAGCGCGTCGGCCTCGGTGAACATGCCGATCACCCGCTCACCGTCGTCGACCACCGGCATCCCGGCGAACCCGTGCTCCACCAGCGACGCGGCCGCCTCCCGGACGGTGGCCGAGGGCAGCACCCGGACCACCGGCTTGCTCATGATCTCCCACGCGTGCATGACGTGCTCCTCGTTCGTCGCTTGACCTGTTGCCGTCAGGCTCGTCCCGGGCGGGCCGGAAAAGCAGGGCCTAACGGCACCGCGCCCAGGGACCTTCGGCGCTCCCCGCGCCGGCCCGGCGGCGGCGCACGAGTCCGGATGGGACCGCGGTCCCCGGCGAAGATGACCAACGGCCCTGCCCGCGCGCGCTCCGCGCCGACGACGCTGGACCCGATCTTGCTCCGCCCGGGAGCTGGTGATGGGAGAGGCGATGAACGCGCTGGACCTGGCGCGGTGGCAGTTCGGGATCACCACCGTGTACCACTTCATCTTCGTGCCCCTGACGATCGGGCTGTCGTTCCTGGTCGCCGGGATGCAGACCGCGTGGGTCCGCACGGGCAAGGAGCACTACCTCCGCATGACGAAGTTCTGGGGGAAGCTCTTCCTCATCAACTTCGCCATGGGCGTGGTGACCGGCATCGTGCAGGAGTTCCAGTTCGGCATGAACTGGAGCGACTACAGCGCCTTCGTCGGCGACATCTTCGGCGCGCCGCTGGCCATCGAGGGCCTGCTCGCGTTCTTCCTGGAGTCGACGTTCCTCGGGCTGTGGATCTTCGGCTGGAACCGGCTGCCCAAGCGGCTGCACCTGGCCACGATCTGGCTCGCCGCGACCGGGACGCTGCTGTCCTCCTACTTCATCCTGGCGGCGAACTCCTGGATGCAGCACCCGGTCGGCTACCGCGTGAACCCGCAGACCGGCCGCGCCGAGCTCAACGACTTCGCCGCCGTGCTCACCAACTCCACCGCGATGGGCGCCTTCGCCCACACCATCACGGCGTGCTTCGTCACCGGCGGCGTGTTCGTGGTGGCGATCAGCGCGTGGCAGCTGAAGAAGAAGCGCGCCCCCGAGGTGTTCCGCCCGTCGATGCGCGCCGCGCTGGTGACGGTGCTCATCGCCAGCGCCGGCGTCGTCGTCACCGGCGACATCCAGGCCCGCATCATGACCGAGCAGCAGCCGATGAAGATGGCCGCCGCCGAAGCGCTCTACGACACCGTCGCGCCGGCGTCGTTCTCGCTGTTCACGATCGGCTCGCTGGACGGATCGGAGGAGGTGTTCAGCATCCGGGTGCCGCGGGTGCTGTCGTTCATGGCGACCGGGTCCTTCGACGGCGAGGTCGAGGGCATCAACGACCTGCAGGCGCAGGCCGAGCAGACCTACGGCGCCGGCGACTACACGCCCAACGTGCCGGTCACCTACTGGACGTTCCGGCTGATGATCGGGTTCGGGTTCCTCATGGGACTGCTGTCGCTGATCGGGCTGTGGGTGTTCCGCCGGGGCCGGACCCCGCGCTCGCCGTGGTTCTACCGGTCGGCCATCGCCTGCCTGGCCCTGCCGTTCGCGGCCAGCGCGCTGGGCTGGATCTTCACCGAGATGGGCCGCCAGCCGTGGGTGGTGTTCGGGGTGCTCAAGACCGCCGACGGCGTCTCCCCCACGGTGGCTGCCGGGAGCGTGCTCACCTCGATGATCGTCTTCACGATCCTCTACGGCGCGCTCGCCGCGATCGACGGCACGCTGATGTACCGCTACGCCCAGCACGTTCCCGATCCGGAGCCCGAGCAGGACGCCGGGAAGTCCGATGAGGACACCGAGGCCCGTCCGCCGGTGTTCACCTACTAGGAGAATCCCATGCCGCTCACCGACATCTGGTTCCTGCTCATCGCCGTCCTGTGGACCGGCTACTTCGTCCTGGAGGGCTTCGACTTCGGCGTCGGGATCCTGCTGCCCTTCCTCGGCCGGGACAACACCGACCGCCGGGTCATGATCAACTCGATCGGCCCGGTGTGGGACGGCAACGAGGTGTGGCTGCTGGTCGCGGGCGGCGCCACCTTCGCCGCCTTCCCGCTCTGGTACGCCAACCTGTTCTCCGGGTTCTACCTGCCACTGCTGATCATCCTGGTGGCGCTGATCGTGCGCGGCGTCGCGTTCGAGTTCCGCGGCAAACTGGACAGCACGGGATGGCGGCGCGGCTGGGACGTCGCGATCTTCGCCGGATCGGCGGTGCCCGCGCTGCTGTGGGGCGTGGCGTTCGGCAACATCGTCCGCGGCGTCCCGCTCGACGCCGAGCACCACTTCACCGGCTCGTTCTTCGACCTGCTCAACCCCTACGCGCTGCTCGGCGGCGTCACCACGCTGTCGGTGTTCGCGCTGCACGGCGCGGTGTTCCTCGCCCTCAAGACCGACGGGGACGTCGCCGAGCGGGCCCGCCGCCTCGTCCGCGGCCTCGGCGTCGTCGCGATCGTGCCGGCCGGGGCGTTCCTGCTGTGGACGCAGCTGGCGCACGGCCACGGCTGGACCTGGGCCAGCACCGCGGTGGCCGCGCTCGGCCTGGCGGGCGCGATCGCGATGACCGACCTGCGACGCGACGGCTGGGCGTTCACCCTGACGGCGCTGGCGATCGTGGCGACGACGGCCACGCTGTTCGGCTCGCTCTACCCGGACGTGCTGCCGTCCACCACGGATGCCGCGAACAGCCTGACCACCACCAACGCCGCGTCCACGCCGTACACGCTCAAGATCATGACGTGGGTCGCCGTGGTGTTCACCCCGATCGTCCTGCTCTACCAGGGCTGGACCTACTGGGTGTTCCGCAAGCGCGTCACCCGCGCGTCCATTCCGGACTCGCAGGGCCTGCCGGTATGAGGCCGCTCGACCCGCGCCTGCTGCGGCACGCCCGCGCCGCGCGCCCGTTCGTCCTCGGGTGCGCGGCGCTGGGGGTGGCGACCGCGCTGCTCGTCCTGGTCCAGGCGGACCTGCTCGCCACGGCGATCACCGGCGCCTTCCTCGACGGGACCACACTGGCCGCGCTGACCGTGCCGGTGCTCCTGCTCGTCGTGGTGGTGCTGGGCCGCTCCGGCATCGCCTGGCTGTCCGAAACGCTGGCGCACCGGGCATCCGCCGCGGTGCTCGACCAGCTGCGCGCCGCCCTCGTCACGCACGTGCTGCGCGCCGGGCCGCGACGCTTCGGCGGCCGGTCCCCCGCCGACCTGGCGACCCTCGCGACCCGCGGCGTGGACCGGCTGGACGGCTACTTCGCGCGGTACCTGCCGCAACTGCTGCTCGCCGCGGTCGTGCCCGCCGTCGTCGGGCTGCGGATCCTGCTGTCCGACTGGGTCGCCGCGGTGATCCTCGGCGTGACGGTGCCGCTGATCCCGGTCTTCATGATCCTCATCGGGCTCTACACCCAGCGCGCGGTGAACCGCCAGTGGCGCACGCTCGCCGTGCTGGGCAACCACTTCCTCGACCTGGTCGCGGGCCTGGCGGTGCTGACCGCGTTCGGCCGCGCCAAGGCCCAGCGGCGAGGGCTGCGTGAGATCACCCGGCGGCACCGGCTGGAGACCATGCGGACGCTGCGCGTGGCGTTCCTGTCCGCGCTGGCGCTGGAGCTGCTGGCCACGCTGTCGGTCGCGCTGATCGCGGTGTCGATCGGGCTGCGGCTGCTCGCCGGTGAACTCGACCTGCACACTGCCCTGGTCGTGCTGATCCTGGCGCCCGAGGTGTACCTGCCGCTGCGCGCGGTCGGGGCCCGGTTCCACGACAGCACCGAGGGCATCGCGGCCGCCGAGGACCTGTTCGCGGTGCTCGAAGACGAACCGGACACGACCGGTGGCCGCCGTCCCGCGCCCAACCCGGCACGGGTGCCGCTGCGGCTGGAGCGGGTGCGCGTCAACGGGCGCTCCGGCCCGGTGCTCGACGAGCTGAGCCTGCGCGTCGAGCCGGGCGAAATCGTCGGCATCAGCGGGCCGAGCGGCGCGGGCAAGAGCACCCTGCTCGACCTGCTGCTCGGCTGGTTCACCCCGGACGCCGGGCGCGTGTTCGCCGACGGCGTCGACCTCGCCGAGGTCGACCGCGCCGCCTGGCAGGAACGCGTGGCGTGGGTGCCGCAGAAGCCGTGCCTGCTGGCCGGGACCGTGGCGGGCAACATCCGGCTCGGACGGCCGGACGCCGGCGACGACGAGGTGGCCCGCGCCGCGGAGGCGGCTGGGCTCGACCTGCCGCCGGACACCCCGGTCGGCGAGCTCGGATCGGGCCTGTCCACCGGGCAGCAGCGCCGTGTCGCGCTGGCCCGCGCCCTGCTGACCGGCCGTCCGCTGCTGCTGCTCGACGAACCCACCGAGGGCGTCGACGCGGACACCGAGAACGCCATCCTGGACAGGCTGCCCGCGATGCTGGCCGGGCGCACGGCCGTGATCGTCAGCCACCGCGAAGCCGTGCTGCGCGCGTGTGACCGGGTGATCGAGCTGCGGTCGCCCGCGGCTACCGCCGCTCCGGCCGCGCCCAGCCGCCCCGCCGCGCGTCCCGCGTCCGCGCCCGCCCCGGTCACCACCGCGACCGGGGAGGAGCCGGCGACCGGCGCGGGCACCTGGCAGTGGCTCCGGACCGCGATCCGGCCCTACCGGTGGCGGCTGGCGCTGGCCTGCGCCGCCGGCGCGGCCGCGCTCGGCAGCGGCGTGGCGCTGACCGCGGCGTCGGGGTGGCTGATCTCCAGCGCCGCGCTGCGCCCGCCGGTGCTGTCCCTGATGGTGGCGATCGTCGCGGTGCGCGCGTTCGGCCTCGCCAAGGGCGTCCTGCGGTACGCCGAGCGGCTGCTGTCGCACGACGTGGCGTTGCGGGCGGTGGCCGACCTGCGGGTGCGGGTGTGGACCACCCTGGTCCGGCTCGGCCCCGCGGTGACCGCCCGCCGGCGCCGCGGCGACCTGCTGAACCGGCTGATGTCCGATGTGGACAGCCAGCAGGACCTGCTGGTGCGCGTGGTCGTGCCCGGGGTGTCGGCCGCCGTGGTCGGTCTCGGCGCGGCGGCCGGGTTCGGCCTGCTGCTGCCGGAGGCGGGCGTGATCATGGCCGCCGGGCTGCTGTGCGCCGGAGTGGCCGCGCCCGCGCTGTCGGCGCTGGCCTCGGCGAAGTCCGAACGCGACACGAGCACGACGCGCGCGGCGGTGACCGCCGGGACGGTCGAACTGCTGCAGGCCGCGCCCGACCTGATCGCGTTCGGCGCCGCGCCTCGCCGTCAGGACGCGCTGCGGCACAGGGCTTCCCAGCTCACCGCGGCACTGCGCCGCTCCGCCGCCGCGCGCGGGCTCGGCGCGGGGTTGAGCACGTTGTCCATCGGGATGACCATGATCGGCTGCCTGGTGGCCGGCGTCGCCGCGCTGCGCGCCGGACGGCTGGACGGCCCGGCGCTCGCGGTTCTCGCGCTGACGCCGCTGGCCGTGACCGAACTGGTGGCCGCGTTGCCGGAAGCCGCGCAGCGGCTGCTGGCGGCGCGCCTGGGCGCCCGGCGGCTGGCCGAGCTCGACACCCTGCCCTCGCCGGTCGCGGAACCGGCCGCGCCGGTGGCCGCCGGACGCGGGCCGCTGGAGCTGGACGGGTTGTCGGTGCGCTGGCCGGGCGCCGCGGTGGACGCGGTGCGCGGCCTCGACCTGAGCACCGGCTACGGCCCGGTCGTCCTCACCGGACCGTCCGGGTCGGGCAAGAGCACCGCGCTGGCCGCGGTGATGCGCAACCTGGACCCATCCGGCGGCGCCGTCCGGATCGCCGGCACCGACACGCGGACGAACACCTCCGACGACGTCCGCGCCGGGTTCGCGTGGTGCGGACCGGACACGCACCTGTTCGACAGCACGCTGCGGGAGAACCTGCTGCTGGCCAGGCCAGGCGCCTCCGACGACGAACTGCGGGAGTGCCTGCGGCGGGCCCGGCTCGGCGCCGTGCTCGCGGCGCTGCCGGAAGGCCTGGACACACCGCTCGGCGCGCACGGCACCACGCTCTCCGGCGGGGAACGGCAGCGGATCGGCGTGGCCCGCGCCCTGCTGGCCGACCGGCCCGTGGTGCTCCTCGACGAGCCGACGGCCCACCTGGACGGCGCGACGGCCGCCGGGCTCGCCGCCGACCTGCGGGCACTGGTGGCGTCCCGTCCGGCGGTGATCGTCACCCACCGGCCCGCGGAGTTCCCCGGGCTGCCGGTGGTGGAGGTGGGCGCGGGATCGGTGGCGCCCAGCCGGGTCTGACCCCCGGGTCAGCGCCCGCTGTAGCGCAGGGGCGTCCGCGCGCGGTCGTCGAGCACGCGGGCCGCCAGCCAGGCCAGTCCGTCGGCCGTGCGGGCCGGGGTGTCCGAGGGCTGCATGACGTGGCTGAGGACGGCGCGGACGAGCGCATCGACCACCACGCCGATCTGGTCGGCGGTCAGCCCGGGCCGGTAGGACTCCACGCGCCGGAGGAGGATCACCTTCGCCTCGGTGATCAGGGTGTCCGCCCGGGTGGTCAACAGCGGCAGCAGTTCGGTGTCCGCGCCGTGCGTGGCCGTCGCGACGGCGCGCAGCAGGACGTTGTCACTGGCGAGTTCGAGGACGTTGCGCACCGCGTCGTAGATCGCCTCCACGAGGTCGCCGGGATGACGGTCGAACGCGTCGCGGACCACGGCGAGGAACCGGTCGAGCTCGTGGACGACCATGGCTTCGGCCAGCGCGGTCTTCGAGCCGACCTCGTTGTAGACGGTCTGGCGGCTGACCCCGGTGGCCTCGGCCAGCCGGGCCATGGTGACCGCCGACCAGCCCTCCCGGGCGGTCAGCTCGATCGCCGCGGCGATGATCGGCTGCCGGTGCTGGCCGCCGGCAGCCGACCGGCCCGGGAGAGTGTCGCCCATGATCGCCATTCTAGGCGGCGGCCCTGGTGGCAGCGGCGAAGACGACCGCGTCCGGCCACGGCGCCGCCGCGGCGATCAACCGCCGGTACTTCATGATCTCCCGCGGGCGGTCGACGGTGAGCGCGCCGGTGATCCGGTCGCCGCGGCGGTAGAGCGCGGTGAACCCCTCCTCGGCGGGCACCGCGACCAGCACCTCGTCCCCGTGCGGCGTGCCGACGAACTGGATGCGGTGGCCGTACCAGTCCGACCAGAAGTAGGGCACCGGGGTCAGCGGGCGCGCCGCAGCCGGATCGAGCGCGTGACGAGCGGCCGCCGCGCCCTGTTCGGCGGCGCCGGTCCAGTGCTCCAGGCGCATGAGCTCCCCGCCGAACAACGGGTTCGCCACGTGGGCGACGTCGCCCGCCGCGTACACACCGGGCACTCCGGTGGCCAGTGTGGCGTCGCAGACCACGCCCCGGTCGCGTTCGTGCAGCGGCACGCCGCTGCCTTCCAGCCAGCCCGTGGCCGGGGCGACCCCGATCCCGGCGACCACCAGGTCGGCCGGCAGGACCTCGCCCGTGGCGAGCCGGACGCCGGTCACGGCTCCGGCTGCGGACTCCAGCCCCTCGACCGCCGTGGACAACCGCAGTCCGGTGCCGGCCGCGCGGTGCAGATCCGCGCAGACGGCGCCGGCCTGCGGGCCGATTGAGCGGGTGAGCGGCACGTCCAGCGCTTCCACGATGGTCACCGGCAGCCCGCGGGCGCGGGCCGCCGAGGCGACCTCCGATCCGATGAAGCCCGCCCCGACGACGACCGTGCGCGCGCCGCGGTCCAGCGCGGCGCGGATGGCCAAAGCGTCCTCGGCGGTGCGCAGGGTGTGCACCCCGGTGAGCCCGGCGGCCCCGCGGAGCCGCCGCGGCGTGGCGCCGGTGGCGATCACGAGCGCGTCGTAGCCGATCTCCCGCTCACCCACCCGAACAGTGCGGGCGCCGGTGTCCAGGCCCGTCGCCGGGGCGCCCAGCAGCAGGTCGACCCCCAGGTCCTCCCGCAGCTCCGCCGCGGACCGGAACGGCGCCACCCGCGCCGGGGCGTGCGGGGCGAGGAAGGACTTGGACAGCGGGGGCCGGTCGTAGGGCGGGTGCTCCTCGGCGCCGATCAGCACGATCCGGCCCCGGTAGCCGCCGCGCCGCGCCGATTCCACCGCGCGCAGGCCGGCCAGCGAGGCGCCGGCGACCACCAGTGTCACGGTCAGCCCCGCAGCTTCAAGGCCAGGACCGGGCAGGCGTCGACCGCGGCTGCGACGTCCTGGCGGTGTTCCTCACCGGGGTGCTCGTCGAGCACCGCCACGGTCCCGTCCGCGCCGACCTCGAAGAAGTCCGGCGCCATCGCCTCGCACATCCCCAGGCCGTCGCACTTGGCCCGGTCCGCCTCGATCCGCATCACGCGCTCACCCGCCCCGGGGCCACGAAGTCGACCTTCTCCCGGACCCCGCAGTCGGGGCAGCACCAGGAGTCCGGGATCGCCGACCACGGGGTGCCCGCCGGGAAGCCCTCCCGCGGGTCGCCGGTCCTCTCGTCGTAGACGTAGCCGCAGCCGGGACACATCCCGCCGTCCGTCGCGTCGCCGCGGGTGTCGGCCGCGACCGGTTCCGGGGACTCCGCGCGCCCGTACCGGGCGAGCACCTTCGCCCGCTTGGCCGGATGGATGTTGGCGCGGCTCATGTCGCCACCGAAGTGGGCGAGCACGCGCCGGTCCATCACGCGGCGCCACAGCGGCGGGATCAGGGCGAGCACGATCATCCCGGCGTACCCGGTGGGCAGGACCGGCGATTCCGCGAAGTCGCGCAGTGTCTGGTAGCGGCGGGTCGGGTTGGCGTGGTGATCGCTGTGCCGCTGCAGGTGGTAGAGCAGGACGTTGGTGGCGATGTTGTTGGAGTTCCAGCTGTGGCTGGGATCGACCCGCTCGTACCGGCGCCGCTCGGGCGTGCCCACCTGCCGCCGCCGCATGCCGTAGTGCTCCATGTAGTTGACGATCTCCAGCAGCGAGAACCCGACCACGGCCTGGATCAGCAGGTAGGGCAGGACGCCGGCGCCAAGCCAGGCGATCATCACCGCCCACAGCAGCGCCGACATCAGCCACGCGTTGAGCACGTCGTTGCCGATCCGGAACGGGTGCTGGTTCCGCCGGGCGTACCGGTTGCGTTCCAGGCGCCAGGCCGAGCGCAGGGAGCCGAACACGGTCCGCGGCCAGAACCGGTAGAAGCTCTCACCGACCCGGCTGCTGGCCGGGTCCTCCGGAGTCGCGACCCGCACGTGGTGCCCGCGGTTGTGCTCGATGTAGAAGTGGCCGTAGAAACTCTGGGCGAGCGCGATCTTCGACAGCCACCGCTCGTGGCTCTCCTTCTTGTGCCCCAGCTCGTGCGCGGTGTTGATGCCGATCCCGCCGACGCACCCGACCGTGATCGCCAGGCCCACCTCGTCCACGACGGACAGCCCGCCGCGGGCGATCAACCACAGCGCGGCCACGAACCCGGCGTACTGGATGGGCAGGAACGCGTAGGTGATCCACCGGTAGTACCGGTCGTTCTCGAGCCGTTCGATCACGTCGTCCGGCGGGTTGCTGCGGTCCAGGCCGGCGACCAGGTCGATCAGGGGGACCACGACCAGGATCACGATCGGCCCGATCCAGAACCACACGCCCCAGCCGGTCGCCGCGTGCAACCCGATCGCCAGGAACACCAACGACGGCACGACCAGGCCGATCAGCCACAGGTAGCGCTTGCGATCGGTCCACTGCTCGGTCGAGCCGACGGGCACCGTTGCCTTGTCGTCGCTCATCGCATCCTCCTCAGCGAGGTTTACAAAACCATAGAGGATGTAGAGCGAGATGTACAAGTGTCGCTTCTTTGTAAATCAGAGTCCAGTCCGGTCCCGGTAGGGCTGCACGATCTCGGTGCGCCAGGTCTCCGGATCGGGCTGGCTCACCGGGTCGCTGAAGTAGTTCTCCCACGCGTCCCCGGCGGGTTCGCCGCCGTGTTCGCCGATCCACTCGGCCAGCGCGCGGTAGGC
This sequence comes from Amycolatopsis sp. NPDC006125, assembly GCF_040614195.1. Lineage (NCBI taxonomy): Bacteria > Bacillati > Actinomycetota > Actinomycetes > Pseudonocardiales > Pseudonocardiaceae > Amycolatopsis > Amycolatopsis sp. NPDC006125. The sequence goes on along the minus strand of NZ_JBEXTZ010000037.1, from coordinate 38,308 downwards.
AGGCTCCATCTTGTCGTACGATCCAATGTGGATGGTCGTGGCGACTGGCCCGCCCGGCAGCGCCGAGGGGCGCACGTCTCCGCTGGCGGTGATCGGGGTGGTGACCGGGAAACCGGCCTCCACCGCGAGCAGCCGGTCGTCCAGCTGGTGGTAGCGGCCGTACGGCGGCCCGGCCAGTGAGCTGCCCTGCTCGGCGACCGTCCGCATCACCGCCTGGTAGGTGGCCGAAATCCACGGGCCGATCTCGTCCACGGTCAGGTGCGCGGTGGCGCACGCGGTCGGTTGCTCGCGGCGCGTCGTGTTCTCGATGTCCATCCCCCGCACGATCCGCCGCTCCGCGTGGCCGCGACAGGGACCGAAGTCCCGGCGAACCGGGCCGGTCGTCCCTCGCGGCGGCCGGCGCCCCGGCCCGAGACTCGGCTCATCGCTTCGACGGAGGAGACCGACCCCCATGCACTCTGCACAGGCCACCACCGAGGTCCACGTGACCACCGGACGGCACATCCCGGCCCGCGCGGCCGACTACGCCCGCGACAAGATCGGCCGCCTCGCGCACCTCGCGCACCGGCCGGTGCTGTCCGCCCGGGTGCGGCTGAGCCGGCACGGCGACCGGGCCCGGCCCGTCGTCGCGCAGGGCAACCTGGACGTCAACGGTCGGCTGGTGCGGGCCCAGGTCGAGGCCGCCTCGGCCCACGAGGCGATCGATCTGCTCGCCGACGTCCTGCGCCACCGGCTGGACAAGCTGGCGCCGCACCGGCTCGTCCACCGCGACACGGTGCCGCCGCAGGAGTGGCGCCACGCGGCCGAGCCGATCCTCGCCCGCGGGCGCGACCGGCGGCCCGAGGACGAGCGCGAAATCGTCCGGCACAAGACCCTCGGCCTCACCCGCACCACCATCGACGACGCCGCGGCCGAGATGAACCAGCTCGGCTACGACTTCCACCTGTTCACTGAGGCCGCCACGGGCCGCGACAGCGTGCTCTACCGCGCCGGGGACACCGGCTACCGCCTGGCGCAGACCGTGCCGCCGGCCGACGCGCCCGCGGGGTCGCTCCCGGTGACGGTCAGCCCCCACCCGGCGCCAGTGCTGACGCCGGCCCAGGCCCGCGACCGGCTCGGACTGCTCGGCCTGCCGTTCCTGTTCTTCGTCGACGCCGGCCGGGATCGCGGATGCGTGCTCTACCACCGATACGACGGGCACTACGGCCTGCTCAGCCCCGCCGAATGACACCACAACGAGGGAGGAACACCGCATGACGACAGCACTGCGGCCCAGCCAGGAGCTGATCCGGCTGGGCGGGAAGACCGCGATCGTGACCGGCGGCGCCGTCGGCATCGGCTACGGCATCGCCGCCCGCCTCGCTGACGCCGGCGCGAACGTCGTGATCGCCGACGTCGACGAGGTGCAGGCGAAGGCGGCCGCCGAGCAGCTCGGAGCGGCCGGGTTCCCGGTGACGGCCGTGCGCGCCGACGTCGCCGACGAGTCCGACGTCGCGCGGCTCGCGGACACGGCGATCGGCGCGCACGGCGCCATCGACATCCTGGTCAACAACGCCGGGATCTACCCGAACCAGCTCGTGATGGACATGACGGCCGCAGACTTCGAGCGCGTGCTCCGGGTCAACCTGCACGGGCTGTTCCTGTGCACGCAGCACGTGGCACGGCACATGATCGAGCGCGGCCGAGGCGGGCGGATCATCAACATCACCTCGATCGACGCGCTGCACCCCTCGACGGCCGGACTGGCGCACTACGACGCGTCCAAGCACGGCGCGTGGGGGTTCACCAAGAACGTCGCCCTGGAACTGGCGCCGCACGGCATCTGGGTGAACGCCATCGCGCCCGGCGGCATCGCCACGCCGGGTGTGGCCGCGGCGCAGTCGGCGCCTCCGGCGGGGGTCGACATGGCGGCCATGCTCGAGGGGTTCCTGGCCAGGATCCCGATGAAGCGCCTCGGCGACCCGGACGAGATCGGCAGGGCCGCGTTGTTCCTCGCCTCGGAGCTGTCCTCGTACACGACGGGCACCCAGATCGTCGCGGACGGCGGAGCGCTGTTGTCGTGACCCAGCCGAGCGGCGAGCCGCAGCACCACCCCGCGGTGATCGCCCACCGCGCCCACCGCACCGGCGACGCGCAGCTGCGGCTCGCCGACTCGATCACCCGGTTCGCGGGCTCGATGTGGTTCGTCTACCTGCACGCGATCGGGTTCGCGGCCTGGATGCTCGTGTTCGAACGCAGTCCGTGGCCCACCCTCACCCTGGTCGTGGCGCTCGAGGCGATCTTCCTGTCCACGTTCGTGATGATCGGGCAGAACCGGCAGGCGGCATTCCAGCAGATGAAGGCCGACCACGATTTCGTCCAGCAGGAACTGGAACTCAAGACCAACACCGAACTGACCCGGTCCATCCACGCCATGACGGCCGAGCTGCACCGGCGATTGGTGGCCGGTGACCGGACTCCGTCGTGACGGAGCTGACGATCACCACGCCGCACGGGCGGATGCCCGCTCACCTGGCCGTCCCGCCGACGGCCCCGCCGTGGCCGGGTGTGGTGGTGGTCCACGACTTCACCGGGATGAGCCACGACCTGCGGGCCCAGGCCGACTGGCTCGCGGGCGAAGGGTTCCTCACCGTCGCCCCGGACCTCTACTACTGGGGCAGCAGGCTGGGCTGCCTGCGGACGATCATGCGGGACATCGGCGCCCGGCGGGGGCGGACGTTCGACGACATCGAGGCCGCCCGCAGCCTGCTCGCCGCGGACGACCGGTGCACCGGGGCGGTCGGGGTGATCGGGTTCTGCATGGGCGGCGGGTACGCCCTCGCGCTGGCGCCGGACCGCGGTTACGCGGCCGCGGCCGTCAACTACGGCGGCTGCCCCGCCGACGCCGAGTCGTGGCTGTCCGGGGCCTGCCCGGTCGTCGGCAGCTTCGGCGGCGCGGACCGGTCCCCGCTGGGCGCCAAGGCCGGACGCCGCCTCGACGAGGTCCTCACCCGCCTCGGGGTGCCCCACGACGTCAAGATCTACCCCGGCGCAGGCCACGGGTTCATGAACGACCACGACCCGGCCGACCTGACTCCCCTGCTGCGCGTGCTGGGGCGGGTGTCCGGCACCCGGTACGACCCGGCCGCGACCGCCGACGCGCGACGGCGGATCGCCGCCTTCTTCCGCGAGCACCTGCGCTGACGAGGGACTTTCGCCCCTTTCCCGCCCACGACGGGAAGGTTTCGAAGTGGCGCTACCCGTGTGGACTGTCGGCGTCCGCCCGGGGACCTTCGGCCACTGCACACGCCCGGCGGTGGCGGGAAAGGTGGATGGTGCAAGACATCCCCCACTCCCAGGAGAACGTCCAATGCCCACCCAGAAATTCAGCGCCCTCACCGTGGCCGAATGCCTCCGCCTGCTGCGGTCGGCGCCGATCGGGCGGGTCGTCTACACCCGCCACGCCCTGCCCGCGGTCCGTCCGGCGGTGTTCACCGTGCCGGACGGTCATGTTCTCGTCCGGTGCACCCGCGACAGCTGGGCCGACCGCCTGGACGGGGTCATCGTCGGGTTCGAGACCGATTCGATCGACCCGGAGAACCGGACGGGGTGGACGATCCTGGTGCTCGGGCGGGCCCGCGTGCTCGGGCGGTCGCAGCTCGCCGAACTGCCCGGCTTCACCGACGTGCCCTGGCCACCCGAGCCCGGCGAGGCCTTCCTCGCCATCGACATCGAGGACATCACTGGTCACCGCCTCGGGCCCACCCGGTTGCCCGCGGCCGGCTGCGCCGATGAACTCGTCGCCACGTGAATCGCGCCGCTAGAGTGATCACAGCGAGCCGGCGTCGCTGGTGTGAACGGGCGGCTGACGGGCAAGCCTGAGACCGGAGCGACGCGGACGAGGAGGGTGAAATCTGTGGTCACGGCGTTCCTGGTCGACGATCACGAGGTGGTGCGCCGCGGGGTGGCAGCCCTGCTCGACTCGGCACCGGACGTCACCGTCGTGGGCGAAGCCGGCACCGCCGCCCAGGCGCTGACGCGGATCCCGGCCGTGAAGCCGGACGTGGCGGTGCTCGACGTGCGCCTGCCCGACGGCAACGGCATCGAACTGTGCCGTGACCTGCGGTCCCGGTTGCCCGAGCTCAACGTCCTGATGCTCACCTCGTTCACCGACGAGGAGGCCATGCTCAACGCCATCCTCGCCGGCGCAGGCGGCTACGTGATCAAGGACGTGCAGAGCCTGCAGCTGGTCTCCGCCGTCCGCGAGGTCGGCGCCGGGCGGTCGCTGCTGGACAACCGGGCGGCCGCCGCCCTGATGGCGAAGATCCGCGCGAACGCGGCCCCGAAGGGCCCGCTGGCTGACCTCACCGACACCGAGCGCACCCTGCTCGACCTGATCGGCGAGGGGCTGACCAACCGGCAGATCGCGCAGCGCATGTTCCTGGCCGAGAAGACCGTGAAGAACTACGTCTCCCGCCTGCTGTCCAAACTCGGCATGGAACGGCGCACGCAAGCGGCCGTGCTGGCGACGAAGCTCCGCGACGGCCGGCGCGCGACGGAGTGATGGCCGCTTCGCCCCGGCGAGGCACTCGGCCGACCTGTCCCTCCACGCCCTGCGGGTCACGGGTGGATTGTGCCCTCCGGCGCCGCCGCGGGCGCGTTTCCCGCGCGCTCCACCTGCGGGAGGACCAGCGCGGCCGCGGCGGCACGGACGCCGGTGCGGTCGTAGATGTGCTCGAGGTGCTTGCGCACGGTCGCCACCGAGATGAACAGCTCGCGGGCGATGTCGGCGTTGCTGAGGGCCTGCGCGGCGAGCTGGAGCACCTGGAGTTCCCGGCGGCTCAGCCGCGGCACCCCGTTCCGGCGCCGCTGCGCGTCGAGGTAGACCTCGTACAGGTGCGGCCGCAACAGTTGCAGCATCAGCACTTCGCGGTCGGTGAAGTCGTGACCGGAGTCCCGGTACATCAGGACACGCCGCGTGTGGCCGGGCGCCGCGGGCAGTGTCGTGATCAGGCAGTGCTTCCCGCCGCCCAGGGGCCGGTAGTACTCCGCGTACAACGGCGTGTTGCGCAGTTCGGTTTGCGTGTAAAAATCCGACCAGCGGACGACCCGGGTGTGGTTCCCGCCGCGCAGCGTGTACGCGCAGGGCAGAAAACCCGGCGAATGTTCCCAGTACATCACGGAACCCGGTGATTCCGCGACGTCGAATTCCAGTTCCCGGCCCCCGCCGTCGTCGGCCTGGGAAATGATGATGCGCCGGTGCGCACGGTCGAGTTCGGCGAAGTCCAGCTCATCACAGGGAACAAGGTGGGCGAGCGCGTCGAGCGTCGCCCACGGAAGCGCGTTGTTCGGCTCATCCCGGCGGCCGTCCTCGACCACGGCCAACAACGCACGCAGATCGTTTTCCGAGACGGTTTCGGCCATCCCCCGACGTTACGCCCGCACGCCGCCCCGAGAAATACGCCGGAAAGCGAATAGCGGAACCGGACCGGGTTGCGGATTCTCGATGACGACCCGAAGGGAGCGTGCAATCATGACCGCAGCACCGATTTCCAGCGTCATCCGGCGGTACCACATCGTCGTGCTGTTCCTGGCCGCCGTGCTGGTCGCGGCGACGGCGACCGCCGTGTCCTTCGCCGCCGACCCGGCCGGCACCACGCCCGGCAGCGGTTCCGCGGAGCTCACCGTCCCCGCCCAGCACTGCCGCCCGCACGTGCCGTGCTGACCGGGAGACCGCCGGGACCACTCACCGCCGTCATTGGTGCGGGATCGGCACGCCCCGGGCACGCAGTTTGGCCTCGACGAGCGCGTTCAGCCGGGCCCAGGTCCGCTGGTCTTCGCGGTGGTGGTTGATCAGCCCGTACCGGGTGGCGGCGTCGGGCGAGGGCTGGAAGCCCGCCGGCACCGACGTCAGCCGCTCGGGGTCGGCCAGCAGGTTGTCGGCCAGCGCGCACGCCAGCTCGTCGATCCGCGGGTCGTCCGGGTCCCAGGACCGCGCGTCCCAGCCGCGTTTGGTCAGGTCGACGAACGCGGGGTCGTCGAGCCGGTGTTCGAGCTGGGTCAGGAAGACGTCGAAGAACTCCGGCGCCAGTGCCCTCGCCAGCACCATGGCTTCCCGCTGGCCGGCCACGTAGTCGGGATCGAAGCCGAGACCGGCGAGCCGGTCCAGGACCGCGACGGCGCGGCCGGGCAGCAGGAGCCGGTCGCCGTCGGCGAACTGCCGCAGCCTGTCGCGCCGGGCGATCAGGTCGGCGATCCGCTCGGTGAGGCGCCGCTCGACGTCGACGAGCGCGGCGGCGAACTGCTCGGCGTCGGCGTCGAGCAGCGGCCCGACCTCGGCCAGGGGCACCCCGGCGGCGGCCAGGGTCCGGACCTGGACCAGCCGCAGCAGGTCGGCCGATCCGTACCGCCGGTAGCCGGAGCTGTCGCGCCGTGGTTCGTCGAGCAGCCCGTGCTGGTGGTAGTGCCGCACGGTCTTCACCGTGACCCCGGCGAACGCCGCCGCCTGGCCGATCGTGACACCGTTGGTCGAGGGAGCCATGCGACGAGTGTCCAGCCTGCCCCTGGGTCAAGGTCAACCCGCGCAGAACACCTCCCCGAGGAGCTTGTCCAACGCCTTCGGGTACTCCACGGCCACATCGACGTCGGCATCCCCGAGAGTGATGGAGGCGGTCAGGGTCTTGCTGCCGTCGGGCGTGCTGTACATCAACGCCCCGTAGCCGATGGTGCTGCCGTTGTGCCGCAGGACCGGGACCCCGCAGGTGGTCTGCTCCACGTACAGCCCGAGGCCGTAGCCGCTCTTCGGGTGCGGCGTGCGCATCTCGGCCAGCAGCGGCGCCGGGAGGAGCTTGCCGCTCATCAGCGCGGAGAAGAACGTCTGGAGGTCCCGGGTGGTCGAGATCATGTCCCCGGCGCCGAAGATCAGGGAGGGGTTCTGGCGGGTGACGTCGACCGTCTTCCACTGGCCGGCGTCCTGGTAGCGGTAGTAGGCATGGGCGTGCGGCCCGGGAATGCCCGTCCGGGCTCCCGGCACCATGGTGTCCCGCAGCCCGAGCGGCCGCAGGATCCGCCGCTGCATCTCCTCGGCGTACGAGTGGCCGGTGACCTGCTCGATCAGCAGTGCGGCCAGCGTGTAGCCGGTGTTGGAGTAGTTCCAGTCCGTCCCCGGCGCGAACAGCGCCGGCTTGGACAACGCGAACCGCACCAGCTCCTCCGGCTGGTAGGTGTGGAACCGGTTGTCCACCCATTCCTGGCCGGTCGAGGGGAGCCCCGGCAGGACCGTCCCGTCGTAGTAGTCGCCGGTGTGGTTGAACACCCCGCTGGTGTGCTGCAGCAGCATCCGCACCGTGATCCGCCGGTCCAGACCGAACCGCGGCAGGTAGTCGGCCGCCGGACTGTCGAGTCCGACCTTGCCCTCGGCCACCAGTTGCAGCACCACTGTCGCGACGAAGGTCTTGGTGTTGCTGCCGATCCGGAACCGCCCGTTCGCCGGCGGCTTCGCGCTCTCGCCCAGCTTGCGCACCCCGGCGGTGCCGACCCACTCGCCCCGCTGATCGTGCACGCGCGCCTGCATCCCGGCGAAACCGGCGTCGACGAACCCCTGGATGGCTTCCTGCAGCGCCGGGCGGTCCTGCTGGGCGGCGGCCACTCCGGGTGCGGCCGCTCCGGCCAGCAGCGTGACCGCCAGCGCGGTGACCGCCACTCGCCGGGAAGCCTGTGCGGAAGTGATGTTGTTCCTCATGGGGCCAGACTCCGGCCTGCCCCAGGGGCGGGGTCAAGGACGATCTTCAGGCGCGCATGCCGGTGACGAACCAGCGCGTGGCCACGTCGATGATGTCCTCCACCGGCGTGTCCATCTCCCCGCCGAGCCAGGTGGCGAGCAGTTCGGCGAGCCCGCCGACGAGCATCAGCGCGTTGAGCTCGTCCCGCGGCGCGGGCACCGCCTCGTCGCCGAACAGCGCGCGGGCCTGCGTCACGACGAGCCCGGCGAACATGCGCAGCAGCTCGTGGCGGCGGCTGCGCAGTGCGGGCAGCGCCGACGATTCGAGGATCGCCGCCCGGCCCTTGCGGGGATCGTCGGTGAGGAGGCGGACGAACGCCTCGATCGCGACCCGCGCCCGCTCCGCCGCGTCGCCGTCGGTCGCGCGCAGGGTGGACAGCACGGTTTCCCGCACCTCGTCGGCCATCCGGTCGACCACGGCGATCAGCAGATCGTCCCGCCGGGTGAAGTTCTCGTAGAAGTACCGCTCGGTCAGGCCGGCCCGCACGCAGATCGCGGTCATCGTGGCCTGGTCGGTGCCGACCGTGCCCATCAGGTCCAACGCGGCGTCGATCAGCTTCCGGCGCCGCTGCGCCTTGCGGTCCTCGGCACTGATCCCGCGGTAGGGGCGCGCGGCGGATGACATGGAGCGAATCTTGACAGAGCCGCCTGTCGAAATCCACACTGGCCGAATCTGACAGAGCGTCCTGTCAGTTGGTGGAGGTGTCGATGAACGACCTGCTCACTCCGGTACCGCCGCCCGGCACGTTGCTGCCGGTGCGCGGCGACAGCGGCATTCCCGTCCTCGGCCACACGCTCCGGTACATCCGCGACCCGCTCGCGATGTGGACCGACCGGTACCGGCGCTACGGACCGGTTTCGTGGTTCAGTTCCTTCGGGCGGCGCAACGTCGCCCTGCTCGGCCCGGACGCCACCGAGGCCGGCCTCGCCAACCGCGACCGGGCCTTCGCCAACGGGCCCGCGTGGCGGCAGCTCATCGGGCCGTTCTTCGACCGCGGCCTGATGCTGCTCGACTTCGACGAGCACTTGCGGCACCGCCGGCTGATGCAGGAGGCGTTCACCCGCGACCGGTTGACGCGGTACGCGGCGGCGCTCGACACCGCCGTCGCGGAACGGCTCGGCGAGTGGGCGCCGCGGACCGGCTTCCGCGCCTACCCGGCGCTGAAAACCCTCACCCTCGACCTCGCCACCGCGATCTTCATGGGCGGAGCCGAAGGCGCCACCGCGGCCAGGATGAACCAGGTCAACCGGGCGTTCATCGACAGCGTGCAGGCAGCCACCGCACTCGTCCGGGTGCCGGTTCCGGGCGGGCGCTGGTGGCGCGGACTTCGGGGACGCCGTGACCTCGAACAGTTCCTGCGCGGCTACCTGCCCGCCCGGCGCGCCGGCGACGGGGACGACCTGTTCTCCGTGCTGTGCCGGGTGGAAAGCGACGGCGAGCGGTTCAGCGACGACGACGTCGTCAACCACATGATCTTCCTGCTGATGGCGGCGCACGACACCTCCACCATCACGCTGTCCACCATGCTGCAGTACCTCGGGCAGCACCCGCGGTGGCAGCAGCGCTGCCGCGAGGAGTCCCTCGCGGTGGGCGCCTCCGTGGGCTTCGGCGACCTGGACCGGCTCACGTCGCTGGACCTGGTCATGAAGGAGTGCCTGCGCCTGGTCGCCCCGCTGCCCACGATGGTGCGCCACACGGTGACCGACACCGAGGTCCTGGGACACTTCATCCCGGCGGGCACCACCGTGGCGATGTCCCCGCACCTCAACCACCACCTGCCGGAGTACTGGCCCGAGCCAGGCCGGTTCGACCCCGGCCGCTTCTCCCCCGAGCGGCGCGAGGACAAGGTGCACCGCTACGCCTGGGTGCCCTTCGGCGGCGGGGTCCACAAGTGCCTGGGCATGCACTTCTCCGGGGTCGAAATCAAGATCGTCCTGCACCACCTGCTGCACCGTTTCGAGTGGACGGTCGACCCGGATTACCGGGCGCCGCTGGACTACACCTGCCTGCCCTACCCCAAGGACGGACAGCCGATCGACCTGCGCCACCGGCGCGCGGAAGGATGACCATGGCCAGGAAGACCATCGATCTGCGCGGCAAGGTCGTCGCGATCACCGGCGGCGCCCGCGGCATCGGGCTGTCCACCGCCACCCGGCTGACCCGCCTTGGCGCGACGGTCGCCATCGGCGACATCGACGAACCCCGGGTGAAGGCCGCGGGCGAGGACCTCGGGCTGACCGTGCACAGCCGGCTCGACGTCACCGATCCCCGGTCCTTCGAGGAGTTCCTCGACCGGGTCGAACGCGAACTCGGACCGCTCGACGTCCTGGTCAACAACGCCGGCATCATGCCGGTCGGGCAACTGACCGACGAACCCGACGAGGTCACCCGGCGCATCCTGGACATCAACGTCTTCGGCGTGATCGTGGGCAGCCGCCTCGCCGCGCGGCGCATGGCGCCCCGGCGGCGCGGGCACGTCATCAACATCGCTTCGCTGGCCGGGGAAACCTTCCTGCCGGGGCTGGCCACCTACAGCGGGAGCAAGGCCGCGGTGGTCGGGTTCACCGAATCGGCACGCCGCGAACTGCGGCGGTCCGGGGTCTGCTTCTCCGCGGTCCTGCCGACCTTCACCGACACCGAACTGTCCGCGGGCACACCCGGCACCCGCGGCATGCGCAACGCCGCCCCCGAGGACATCGCCGAAGCGATCGCCGCCCTGATCACCAAGCCACGGCCGGAAGTCCGCGTCACCCGCGCGGCCGGCCTGATGTCGGCGAGCCAGCGCTACCTCCCCCGCCGCGTCAACGACGCCGTCTTCCGGCTCGGCGGCATGTACGAGGCGTTCACATCCAAAGTGGACACCGAACACCGCCGCGCCTACGAAGAACGCGCCCGCGCCACGCGGTGAACGAGTGAAGCGGACGGCACTGACCGGCTGCCACTCGATTCCGGCAGCCGGTCAGTTGATGTCGAACTCGTTTCCTTCGGGGTTCTTCATCCCGACCGCGTAGTGGTCGAGCCCGTCCTGCCGCAGGACGCAGGTGATGGTGGCGCCCAGGCCCGCCAGGCGGTCGGCTTCGGCGTCCACCCGCTCCTTCCGCTTGGACCACCTGGTCGTCCCAGGTGTCGAAACCGGCCGGGGGCGGCGCGAGCTCGTAGCCCAGCGCGGCAGCCCTAGAAGCGCGCCTGGCGGTCGGGATAGGCGCAGTCGATCACCAGCTGGTAGCGAACGGACATCGCGTTTCCTTCCTTGCCCAGTGTTCTGGCTCAGCCGAGGAAACGGCTCGGCGCTTCAACGCGCGAAGATCACGGCTCCCGGGACGTCCTCGTCCGGCCTGAGGACCAGTTCGGCCTCGATCGTGAATCCCGCGTCACGAAGCCAGCCCCTGACTCTGCTCGGCGGACGATGGTGACTGTCCACATTGATCGGACGACCGGTATGACCTTCGGACGTGTGCCGAGTCTCGTCACCGACATGGAAGCCGACCAGCAACACTCCGTGTGGTCGCAGCACCCGACGGAACTCATCGCACACGCCCGGCATGGCGTCGTCCGGCACGTGGATCACCGACCAGAACGCGACTATGCCGGCGACCGAGTCGTCCGCCAGATCGAGGCCGGTCATCGTGCCGACCTCGAAGCGCAGGTCTGGATGGTCGCGCCGCGCGATGGCGATCATCTCTGGCGAGAGATCGATGCCGAACACGTCCATCCCGGCGTCGTGCAGATAGCCGGTGACGTATCCGGTCCCGCAGCTGACATCGGCCACCGGCCCGCCGCCGGCACCCTGTGCCAGCTCGGCGAACAACGTCAGGCTCGCGCGCAGATACGGCATCTCGTCGAGCAGTCCGCGTACCTTCTCGGCGTATCCGGAGGCGTCGGTGTCGTACGACGAGCGAGTAGCGGAAAGCCAGTCGTCGGTCATGGGTGGCACAGTAGCCCGATATCGCGACGCCCTGCCCCGTAACGACGACGCACCCGCAGGAGTCAGTTCGCCGAGTCCTCGAAGATCAGGAACGTGCGGGTGCCGAGCACCTCGGGTATGGCCTGCAGCTGCTCGAGCACGACGCGGCGCAGCGCGTCGTTGTCCGCGGCGCGCACCAGCAGCATCACGTCGAACTCACCGCCGGTCAGGGCCATGTGCCGGACCTCCGGGATGGTGCGCAGCCGCTCCTTGAGGTCTCGCCAGCCGTTCTGCCGCACGGTGAGGCTCACGTACGCCGAGGTGGTCAACCCGATCTTCACCGGGTCCACGGTGGTGGTGAAGCCGGTGATGACGCCCCGCGTCGTGAGGCGTTCCAGGCGGGCGTAGGCGTTCGCGCGCGAGATCCGCACCCGCTCGGCGAGGGCGCGCACCGACAGCCGCCCGTCCGCGCGCAGCTCGGCGACGATCCGGCGGTCGACGTCGTCCAGGGTGTCCATCCGTCTCACTTCCCGGCGCCGAGACCGCCGTCCCGGAGAGAACCGATCCGATTCCGCGCCCCGGGTGGCCGATTGTCTCGACTCTTCTCGTGGTTCTGGTCAAACTGCACACGATGACGGGACCATCCTGTCATGTCGTCCATCGCCAGCACAGGAGTTCCGGACGCGGCAGCCGCCCCGGTCCGATTGATCGACGAGCGCGGCACGCACGTCGGCGAGCACCCGTTGCCGCCCGTCGCCGAGCTCGTCGCCGGGTACCGCGGGCTGCTGCTGGCCCGCCGCCTCAACGAGCAGGCCGGCGCGCTGGTCCGGCAGGGACGGCTCGCGGTGTACCCGTCCTCGCGCGGCCAGGAGGCCTGCCAGGTCGCCAGCGCCCAGGTGCTCGCCCAGGGCGACTGGCTGTTCCCGACCTACCGCGACACCGCCGCGGTCGCCGCCCGCGGCGTGGACCCGGTCGAGGTGCTGAGCATGCTGCGCGGCGACTGGCACTGCGGCTACGACCCGGTGGCCCACCGCGTGGCCCCGCAGGCCACCCCGCTCGCGACCCAGCTGCTGCACGCCGTCGGCGTCGCGCACGCGGCCCGGCTCAAGGGCGAGGACACCGTGGTGATGGCGCTGTGCGGGGACGGCGCGACCAGCGAGGGCGACTTCCACGAGGCCTGCAACTTCGCCGCCGTCTTCCGCGCGCCGGTGGTGTTCTTCGTGCAGAACAACAAGTACGCGATCTCCGTGCCGCTGGCCCGCCAGTCGGTGGCGCCGTCCCTGGCGGCCAAGGCGGTCGGCTACGGCATGCCCGGCGTCCTGGTCGACGGCAACGACTTCGCCGCCCTCACCGTGGTGCTCGGCGAGGCGGTCGCCCGGGCACGCGCCGGTGGCGGGCCGACGCTCGTCGAAGCCGACACCTACCGCATGGACGCCCACACCAACGCCGACGACGCCGCCCGGTACCGCACCGAGGACGAGGTCGCCGGGTGGGTGCAACGCGACCCGCTGACCCGCCTGCGCACGCACCTGGCGGAAACCGGTGCCCTCGGCGAGGAACGCGAGGCCGAGTTCGCCGCCGCGGCCGAGGAGATGGCCGCGCACGTGCGAGCCGGGCTCGGGGCCGAGACCCCGGTGGACCCGGAAGAGCTGTTCGCCCACGTCTACGCGACCCCCACCCCGCAACTGGCCGAGCAGCGCGCCGCCCTGCGCGCCGAGCTCGAGTTCGAGGAGGCCTGATGCCGGCGACCAAGATGACCATGGCCCAGGCGATCAACACCGCCCTGCGCGACGCCATGACCGCCGACGACCGGGTCGTCGTCTTCGGCGAGGACGTCGGGCAGCTGGGCGGCGTGTTCCGGGTGACCGACGGGCTGCACCGCGACTTCGGCGAGGCACGCTGCTTCGACACGCCGCTCGCCGAATCCGGCATCGTCGGCCTCGCCGTCGGAATGGCGATGAACGGGATGCGCCCGGTCGTGGAGATGCAGTTCGACGCGTTCGCCTACCCCGCGTTCGAGCAGATCGCCAGCCACGTCGCCAAGCTGGGCAACCGCACCCGCGGCCGCGTGCGGCTGCCGATGGTCATCCGCATCCCCTACGCCGGCGGCATCGGCGGGGTCGAGCACCACTGCGACTCCTCCGAGGCCTACTACGCCCACACCCCCGGCCTGACCGTGGTCACCCCGGCCACCAACGCCGACGCCTACGGCCTGCTGCGCGCGTCGATCGACAGCCCCGACCCGGTGGTGTTCCTCGAACCGAAGAAGCGCTACTTCGCCAAGGAAGAGGTCGACGTCGCCGAGGCCGTCCCGCCGATCGGGCGGGCGGTCGTGCGCAAGCCCGGCCGGGACGCCACCCTGATCGCCTACGGCCCGTCGGTGCCCGTCGCGCTCGCCGCGGCCGAGCAGGCCGCCACCGAGGGCCGCGACCTGGGCGTGGTCGACCTGCGGTCGATCGTCCCGTTCGACGACGACACCGTCTGCGCCGAGGTCCGCCGGACCGGGCGCGCCGTCGTGATCGCCGAGGCGCCCGGTTTCGCGTCCGTGGCCTCGGAAATCGCCGCCCGGGTGACCGAACGCTGCTTCCACCACCTGGAGGCCCCGGTGCGCCGGGTGACCGGGTTCGACGTGCCCTACCCGGCGCCGAAGCTGGAACACCACTTCCTGCCCGGCACCGACCGGATCCTCGACGCCGTCGACACCCTGCAGTGGCAGGACTCCTGGGAGGTCACCGCGTGAGCGTGCAGGTCTTCACCCTTCCCGATCTCGGCGAGGGTCTCACCGAAGCCGAACTCGTGCGCTGGCTGGTCAAGGTCGGCGACCCGGTCGCCGTCGACGCGCCGGTCGCCGAGGTCGAAACGGCCAAGGCCGCGGTCGAGGTGCCCTCCCCGTACGCGGGCGTGGTCGCCGCGCTGCACGGCGAGGAGGGCGCCACCCTCACCGTCGGCGAGCCGCTGATCTCGGTCGCTCCCAACACAGACGTGGGCGCGGCGGCCTCCTATGTGGAGGAAGAGCGAGCCGGGTCCGGCAACGTCCTGATCGGCTACGGCACCAGTGACGCCGCACCGTCACGACGCAGGCGCCGTCCGGCCAAAGCCGGGCCGTCGCCCCGGCGCGACGGGGACCGGCCGGCCGTGGTGTCGCCGATCGTCCGCCAGCTCGCCCGCCGCACCGGCGTCGATCTGGAAGCGCTCACCGGCAGCGGGCCCGACGGCCTGATCACCCGCCGGGACGTGGAGGCGGCAGCGGGCGCCCCGGCCGCCGCGGACGAGCAGGCGGCAGGCGATGTGGACCGCCGGACGGGGCTGCCGATCCGCACCCGGGTGCCGCTGAAGGGCCTGCGCAAGGCGGTCGCCGAAACCCTCAGCCGCAGCCGCGCGGAGATCCCGGAGGCCACCACCTGGGTGGACGTCGACGCGACGGCGCTGCTCGACCTGCGGGCCCAGCTCGCGGAAACCGGGCAGGCGCCGGGCATCCTCGCCATGGTCGCCCGCTTCGTGATCGCCGGCCTGGCCCGGTTCCCCGAGCTCAACGCCCGCGTGGACACCCAGCGCGGCGAGATCGCCCACCTCGACGGCGTCAACCTCGGCCTGGCCGCGCAGACCGATCGCGGGCTCGTCGTCCCGGCGATCGCCGGTGCCCACCGGCTCGGCATGCGCGGCCTGGACGCCGAGATCCGCAGGCTCACCGCGGCGGCCCGCGCGGGCACCGCCACCGCGGCCGAGCTCAGCTCCAGCTCGTTCACGCTCAACAACTACGGGGTGCTCGGCGTCGACGGCAGCGCGGCGATCATCAACCACCCGGAGGTCGCCATCCTCGGGATGGGCCGCATCATCCCGCGGCCGTGGGTCGTCGGCGGTGAGGTCGTCGTCCGGCAGATCGTGCAGCTGTCCCTGGTGTTCGACCACCGGGTGTGCGACGGCGGCACCGCGGGCGGGTTCCTCCGCTACGTCGCCGACGCGATCGAATCCCCGACCTCGGCGATGGCCGACCTGTGAGCGGCGCCCTCAGCCGGTCAGCAGGTCGTCGAAGAACGCGGTGATCGACGGTTGCGTCCCGGCGGCGCTGTGGCCCACCCCGGGCACCTCGACTGTCCGCACCGCGGCGCCGTGCGCTCGCAGGCTCACGGCGAGGCGGGCCAGCTCGGCGGGGCGGCTGCGGCCGGGTTCACCCATCGCGGCCAGGTCGGCGCGCCCGTCGTCGTCGGCGCCGATGACCAGCAGCACCGGCACCCGCGCGATCGCGGCCGGGTCCACAGTGGACCCGAACCGGTCGCGGGTGTCGGCGGTGCCTTCCGGCCAGGCGAGTGCGGAGTCGAGCACGGTCACGCTGCCCGGTGCGCTCACGGCGACCGCCTCGACCCGCTCCGGGTGCAGGTAGAGGAACCGGTGGGCGAACTGGCCACCGCCGGAGTGCCCGCACAGCATCACCGTGTCCACCCGCGCGCTCCACCGCTCCCGGACCTGGTCCAGGATCTCCAGCAGCACCAGGTCGAACCGGATGCCGAAGGCGTCGAGGGTCTTGTAGTTGTGCACGTCGTCGGGATCGTCGATGCCGGCCGGAAACAGGGGCGTCACGACGATGACGTCGTGCCGGTCGGCGAACGGGATCAGCCCTTCCCGCAACGCCCCGACGTTGCGCCCGGTGCCGTGCACGGCCACCAGCACCGGCATCCGCGCCTCGGGCGTCCAGGTCCGCGGCACGTAGGCGCAGTAGCTGCAGCGCGGCTCGGTGGGCGCGGCGAAGAACGGGGTGCGGCCGGTCAGCAGCCGGCGGCCGGGGTGCGCGGCGGGCAGGTCTTCGACGCGGATCACGGTTTCTCCCTTGCGGACGGCAGGACGATGGCTTGGGTGAGCGAGGTGACGGTCGGGGCCGCATCGATGTGCCAGATCGTGCCGAGCACAGTGGACGGTCCCGGCGGAAGGGCCCGCGCCAGCCGCCGGGCCGCCCGGCTGCGCTCGGCGTGGCAGGCGCCGAGGTCGTCAGCGATCATCGCGTCCGACCGGCATGCGGGCCAGCGGGACGTGGTGCTGGCCCGCGTGCATGTCGCGGTCCCGCAGCGAGCCCTGGCTGACCGGGCGTGGGAAGGAGATCTTCACGACGTTCAGCGAGGGGATGCAGAAGATCTGGACGGTGCTCTCCTCGACGCGGTACAGCTGCGCGATCACCCGCTCGTTGAGGAACGACTCGTCGGCGGCGATCCGGTAGCCCTCGGCGTCGCGCAGAAAGACCTCCATGGTCACCCAGAACGGGCCGGCGTTCTTGGACCGGACCTCGTGAGCCAGGTCGGCGAGAGTGGTGTCAGGCACGGGTGTTCTCCCCCAGTTCGATGCGGAACAGGCTCAGCGGGTCGTCGCAGTCGACGACGTGGTTGAGCACGAACTCGTAGGCCGCGCCGCGCTCGACCTCGGCGGGCGAGGACGCGAACGCGAAGCTGGGCAGGTAGTCCATCCCGGGCGCGGGCAGGTGCAGCATCAACGGGTTGGCCACCTTCGCCACGGCCGTGGCGGTGGCCTGGTCGGGCGCGTTGACCAGCAGCATCACCCCCACCTCGCGCGGCGGCCCGCTCTCCGGCTCGAGGTCGTCCAGCACCGCGTTGTGCCCGTAGAGGCGCAGGTCGAAGGCGTACTCGCCGCGCGGGTTGGTGGTGCACTGCCCGCCGCACTCGACGATCTTGGCGGCGTGCCAGGTTGGTCCGGCCGGCATGCCCATCATGAGCGGGTAGGCGGCCGCCACGGCGGTGTCGGTGGCGCGGCCGGCGAGCACGACCTGGGCACCCGCCCGCAGCGCCGCGACGATCGGCTCGTGTCCCATCGCGCCGACGATGTGGGTGCAGCTTTCCAGGGTTTCGGCCCGCAGCTCTCCCAGCGGCGGCAACGGGTGGACCCGGCCCGCGTTGAGGTGTTCCTTCAGATCGGCCGGATTCTGCTCGCTGTAGATCTTCGCGACCGGCAGGTCGAGGCCTTCCTCCGCCATCACCTCGGCGGCGATGCCGGCGACCCAGTCCACCCCGCGGTCGGTGCCGCTGGTGCCGCACGAGCCCACGATCACGGGAATGCCCGCGTCCGCGGCGGCGGTGAACAGGCTGCGCAGATCGCGGGCCACCGCCTTGGCCGTCGTCTTGGCCGTCGCCGACCCCAGGTAGTGGGGGCCGGAGTCCGTGGATCCGCCGTCGATGCTGATCACGTCGGCGCCGAGCGCGATGCCGCGCTCGATCGTGGCGTGATCCCAGCCCGCGCCGAGCATGCCGCTCGGTGTCAGGACGCGGACGGACTTCACCGGTTCGTTGCCCATGCTCCTCATTTCTTTCCTTCGGTGATCAGGGCGGCGTTCACGGCGAACCGCGGCCGGCCCTGCAGCGCTGCCACGAGTTCCTCGGCCCCCTGGCGCCCCGCGGCGGCCCGCGCCTGCGCGGTCTGCCCGGCCAGGTGGGAGTAGACGACGATGCCGTCGACGTCGCGCAGCGGGCTGTCCGGCGGCAGCGGCTCCTCGGTCGCGACGTCGAGCGCGGCGCCCGCGATGTCCCCGGCGCGCACGGCCTTCGCGAGCGCGTCCTCGTCGACGATCGGCCCGCGGGCGGTGTTGACCAGCAGCGCCGTGGGCTTCATCCGCCGGAAGGCCTTTTCCCCCAGCAGACCGCGAGTTCGTTCCGTGAGCGAGGTGTGCACCGAGACGTAGTCGGCGACGGCGAGGAGCTCGGGCAGCTCCACGAACCGCACCGCGGGGTCGGTCCGCAGGCGGTCGGGCACCCCGGTGGTGCACACGACGGTCATGCCGAAGGCGCGGGCCAGCGGAACCACGGCGCGTGCCGACGCCCCGTACCCGATGAGGCCGAGGGTCGCGCCGCGCAGCTCGTGCCCGTCCTCGCGGGGCCAGCCACCGCGCGCCACGCCGGACGCGGACTGGACGAGACGCCGCGCCCCGGCGAGCAGCAGTCCCATCGTGTACTCGGCCACGGCGTTGGCGTTGATCCCGGGCAGGTTGCTCACGCTGATGCCGAGCCGGGCCGCGGCGTCCACGTCGATCGAGTCGTAGCCCACGCCGGTGCGCACGACGACCCGCAGCCGCGGCGCCCGCGCGAGGACGTCGGCCGTCATCGGCTCGTTGGCCACCAGCGCGGCGTCGACCCCGGCGAGCGCCTCCGCGAGCCGCTCGGGATCCCGCTTGCCGGTCATCGGCAGGTGTTCGGTCGCCAGCCCGGCGCGGCGCAGGAACTGGTCGACCTCGTCGCCGGGACGGAGGTAGTCCGTGGTGATCAGGACGCGGAGCACGGTTTCCTCTTTCTCCAGAGTGGTCAGACGGCGCGGCCGGTCGCGGAACGCCGCTGCAGCGCCCAGACGCGGGCGACCGCCAGCACGGACACGAGGGCGACGACCGCGACGTCGAGCAGCATCAACGGCCAGCCGGTGAGGTCGACCATGCCGCCGACCAGCGCCGGGCCGAGGAACCCGCCACCGGCCCAGCCGACGGTGTAGAGACCGGTGTAGGTCCCGACCACCCGGTCGGACGGCGCGAGGTTCCACAGGACCACCACCGCGTTGACCAGGAACGCGGAGGCGCCCGCGGAAGCCACGCACAGCGCGACGACCGTGCCGGTGGGCGTCTGGACGACGGTGCCGAGCACCATGGCGGCCGCGAACACCGTCATCCCGGCGATCATCACGCGCAGCCGGCCGAAGCGTTCGGCGAGCATCGCCACCGGGTAGGCGGCCAGGATGAAGGCCACCCCGCTGGGCAGGGTCAGCCCGCCCGCGTCGCCGCGGGACAGGTGCAGCGCCTCCATCCCGTAGGAGGTGACGAGTGAGCGCGAGGCGGCCCAGGCGCCGCCGAACAGGAAGATCGACACGATGATCAGCAGCCGGCTGCGGTCGCGGTCCTTCACGATGTCGGGCACGATGTCGCGCACCCGCACCTTGGCCGCCGCCTCCTCGTGTCCCGCGCGGTCCTCTTCCAGCGCCGCGAGGTAGGCCGGGGACCGGCTGTCCCGCACCTTCGCCGCCAGCACGGCCACCGAGACCACCATCAGCACCGCGGGGATCGCGAACGACAGGTTCGGGTGCTCGTCGACCAGGAAGATGCTGATCAGCGCCGCGACGATCACCGTGATGCTCGCGGCGATCTTGACGACCGCGTTGGCCCGGCTGCGGCGCGCGGGGCTGATGAAGTCCGGGAGCAGGGATTCGGCGATGGGCTTGAACGAGTTCGCCACCAGCGCGTAGCTGAACATCGCCAGGATCAGCAGCGGCAGCGAGCCCGCGGTGAACGGGATGGCGACGAACAGCAGGGCCGCGACCGGCATCCCGACGACGAGGTACGGGATGCGCCTGCCCCACGAGGTCCGCGTGTTGTCGGACCGGTTGCCCATCCAGGGCTGGACGAAGATGCCGAGCAGGTTGTCCATGCCCATCAGCAGGCCGATCAGCGCGGCGCTGCCGAGGTGCGCGCCGAGCAGCGGCGGGACCTGCGACTCGTAGAGGTTCCACGTCGACTCCTGCGCGAACACCGCCAGGGCCACGAAGAACGTGATCCGCCGACCGGTTCCCGTGCGCCGCGTAGCCAGCGTCATCGCCACCACCTTCCCTGTCGCCACGGCCTTGTGGCGAGCCCGACGGTACGTTGCTATAGCAAGATGGTCAATAGTTGCAAATGATCGGTGCGATGGCAGATAGGGTGATCACATGGCGGGTGAGAAGCTGACGGGCCTGACGAGCGACACGCTGTCCGACCGCGCGTACCGCGCGATCCGCGACGCGGTCACGACCGGCGAGCTGCGCCCGGGGCAGAAGGTGACCGAGCGCGGGCTGGCCGAGCGCCTGTCGGTCAGCCCGACCCCGGTGCGCGAGGCGATCCGCCGGCTCGAACAGGACGGCCTGCTGGAACGGACCGGGCCCCGCACCGTCAAGGTCGCCGAGGTCGCCAACGCCGCGGTGCAGGACCTCGCCGAGGTCGAGGTCGCGCTGCGCGGGATGGTCGCCCGCTTCGCGGCGCGCCACGCGACCGAGGAGCAGCTGGACCGGCTCGACGCCATCCTCGACGACGCCGACGACCTGCTGATCGTCATCCAGCAGCGGCACCAGGCCGGGGAGGACATCTCCCGACAGCTGGGCCGGCTGCTCGACACCATGCAGCGGTTCAACGAGGTCGTCGAATCCTGCGCGGGCAACCCGGTGCTCGTGCGCCTGCTCGACCAGACCCGGGTGTTCTCCTGGGCGGAGCGGCGGACCAAGCTGATCGACCGCATCAACCAGGACGACACGTTCGGGCTGGACCGCTACTCCAGCCACCGCGCGCTCGTGCGGGCGCTGCGGGCCCGCGACTCGGCCGCCGCGGAGGCCCTCGTGATCGAGGACGCCCGCGGCGGTCTCGGTGACCTGCTCGCCGGCGCCCCGGCGACGATGCCCGCGGCACAGCACTGACGCCCGCAGATCACTGGCCGACGTCGACGAGGAGCGTCAGGTCGGCGTCCACCCGGATGCGGCACTCCGGTCCGAAGCAACACGACGACTCGCGCTCCTCGAACACCGCGGGCCCGGCGATCTCGGTGCCCGGCCGCAGGCGGTACCGGTCCCAGACGCCCGCCCGCAGCCGGCCGTGCCCGGGAATCCACACCTCGCGCTCCCCGCGGCGAGACTCACCCGGGACCGGGTCGCAGCGCAGCACCACGTCGTGCCCGGGCAGCCGCGCCGTCAGCCGCCAGTTGACGACCTCCACCGGGCCGTCCAGGCAGCGCCCGAACGTCGCGCGGTAGGTCTCCTCGAAATCGCGGTGCAGGCGTCCGGCGTCGATCCGGGTGAGATCCGCCCCGGGCAGCCCGACCTCGATGTCGAACCCCTGCCCCACGTACCGCATGTCCGCCGACCGCCGGAAGCGGACCAGCTCCGGGTGTTCCGGGCGCAGCACCGCGGTGGCGTGCGCGGACATCTCGTCGTAGAGGCCGTCGACCCGGCCCCACTCGACCTCGGCCAGGGGCGAGGGCAGGCTGCGCACCTGGTCCACCGTGGGCGCGGCGACGAGGAACCCGTAGGCGGACATGACGCCGGCCCGCATCGGCACGATGATCCGGCCGATCTTCAGCTGCTTGGCCAGGCCGTAGGCGTGCACCGGGCCCGCCCCGCCGAACGCGATGAGCGCGAACCCGGCCGGGTCGCGGCCGTGCTCGGACAGGTGCATCCGCGCCGCGGCGGCCATGCTCGCCGTGGCCACCTCGACGATGCCGGCCGCCGCGCCGGTCCGGTCGAGACCGAGCGGCCCGGCCACGTCCCGGTCCACCGCCTTGCCGGCCTCGGCGGTGCGCAGCCGCATCTCCCCGCCGAGGAAGGTGGCCGGGTCGAGGTAGCCGAGCAGGAGATCGGCGTCGGTGACCGTCGGGTGCTCGCCGCCCCGGCCGTAGGCCACGGGCCCCGGCACGGACCCGGCGCTGCGCGGCCCGACCTTGAGCAGCCCCAGCGGGTCCGGGGCGGCGATCGACCCGCCGCCCGAGCCGATCTCGATCATGTCGGCGACGGTCAGCCGGACCGGCAGTCCCGAACCCGGCTTGAACTTGTCTACCCGCCCGGCCTCGAAGTCGTGCTTGCGGCGCACCCGGCCGCCGCTGACGATCGCGATCTTGGCCGTCGTGCCGCCCATGTCGAACGACAGCGCGTCCGGTTCACCGAGCCGGCGGGCCACGGCCGCGGCGGCGATCGCGCCCGCCGCCGGCCCGGATTCCAGCAGGCGGACGGGGAACTCCTTCGCGTCGTCGAGCGTCGTGACCCCGCCGCCGGAGAGCATGATGTGCAGCGGCGCGTCGACGCCCATCGCCAGCAGGTCGTCCCGCAGCGCGTCGAGGTAGCGCGCCATCAGCGGTTGCACGTAGGCGTTGAGGCAGGCGGTGCTCGCCCGCTCGTACTCGCCGATCACCGGCGCGACCGCGCTGGACAGGGTGACCGGCACGTCCGGGTGGGCGCGCGCGAGCAGCTCCCGGACCCGCCGTTCGTGCTTGTCGTCGCGGTAGGAGTGCAGCAGCGCCACCGCCACCGCCTCGACCCCCTGCGCGCGGAACTCCCGCACCCGCGCGAGCACCTCGTCCTCGTCCAGCGGCTCCAGCTCGGCGCCGTCGGCCGCGATGCGGCCCGCCACCCCGCGGCTCAGGTGCCGCGGGACCAGCGGACGAGCCGGGCGGGCGTGCAGGTCGGTGGTGTCGAACCGGATCTCCCGGCCCATCTCCAGGGTGTCGCGGAAACCGCGAGTGGTGAGCAGCCCGACGACGGCGCCGGTGCGTTCCAGCAGCGTGTTGGTCACCAGCGTGGTGCCGTGCACCACCCCGGCCACGTCGCCGGCCGGGGTGCCGGTCTCGGCCAGCAGGCGGGCGATGCCCGCGGTGATCGCCTCGTTGGGCGCGTACGGGGTGGTGGGCAGTTTGCCGGGCCACGTCAGGTCGCGCGCCGGGTCGTGCAGGAGCAGGTCGGTGAACGTCCCGCCGACGTCCACGCCGATCCGGGCCGTGCGGCTCATCGACGGGTCTCCTCTCGCGCGTCGGCGGTGGTGTAGCCGCCGAGTTCGTCGGCTTCGGCCAGGTGCGGCTCGCGGTCCTCCGGCGGGCCGAACCCGCCGCCGCCCGGGAACGAGATGAGCACCGACGCCCCGGGGGCCAGCTGTGACACCGACTTCAGCGGCACGCGTTCGCCGGTGTCCAGCACCGCGTGTGCGGCGGCGCCCGGCTCCCCGCCGGCCAGCCCGAGGGCCGGGTGCCGCTCGCGGTCGCCGAGCAGCACCATCTGCACCGGGCGTCGGGTCGGGTTGTGCACCTCGATGTCCTGTCCCAGCCCGCCGCGGCGCCGTCCCCGGCCACCCGAGCCCGCCCGCAGCTCCTTGCGCACGAACCGCAGCGGGGAAGTCGCTTCGAGCGCCTCGACGCTGCCGCTGCCGGAGTTGGTCGGGAAGGCGGTCGTGGACAGGCCGTCCTTGTCCTGCGAGGCGCCCATGCCGGCGTTGGCGAACAGCATCTGCGCGAAGGGACGTCCGTCGTCGTCGACGCCGGCGAACCGGACGCGCAGGGCGGGCGCGCCCCCGCTGTCGGCGACGACCCGGTCCGGCAGCACCGGCGCGAGCGCCTGATAGATCGCGCACGAGAGCAGGTGGCCGGTCAGGTGGCGCGCGACGACGGGCGCCGGGAACGTCGGGTTGACGATCGTGCCCTCCGGTGCGGTCACGCTGATCGCCCGGTAGGAGCCCCAGTTCGTGCGGGTGGCCGGGTCGAGGAGGATCTTCAGCGGGTACACCGAGTAGGCGCGGGTGTAGTTCAGGGTCGAGTTGGTCGAGAACGGCACCTGGGCCGAGGTCCCGGTGTAGTCGATCGTGATCCGGTCCCCGCTCACGATGACGGCGCACTCGATGTGCGTCGGGTGCCCCTCGACGCCGTCGGCGTCCACGCCCGCCCGGTACACGCCGTCCGGCAGCTCACGGATGGCCGTCCGCAGCGCGGTGTCGGCCAGCGCGTGCACCTCGGCGGCGAACCGCTCGAAGTCCGGTTCGCCGAAGTCGCTCAGGAACTCCTGCGCCCGCCGACGGCACACCGCGTGCGCGGCGGCCTGGGCTTCGAGGTCGCCCCACAACGCGCCGGGCAGCCGCACGTTGGCGAGCAGCAGGTCCTTGACCCCCTGCTCGACGCGGCCGGCCCGGAACAGCCGCAGCGGCGGGATCAGGATGCCCTCCGAGATCAGCTCGGTGGCGCCCATCGTCGGTGTGCCGCCGATGTCGGGGGAATGCGCGGCGGTGCCGGCGAAACCGACGAGCGCGCCCCGGTGGAAGATCGGGGTGATCATGGCGATGTCGGGCAGGTGCCCGGTCGCGATCCACGGGTCGTTCGTGATGACGCAGTCGCCGTCCTGCCAGTCCCCGGCCGGGAACCGGTCCAGGACCAGCCCGGTCAGGGAGCTCATGAGGGCCGCGAAACCGGGGATCCCGGCGCGCGACTCCGCCATGGTGCGCCCGCGGCGGTCCATCACCACGACGGTGTAGTCGTTGGACTCGCGGATGATGGTGGAGAACGCCGTGCGCAGCATGGTGGAGGCTGCCTCGTCGGTCGCGGCGGCCAGCCGGTCCCAGCGGACCTCCAGGCCGACCGGGTCGGTGACGGGCCGGGTCATGACATCACCGCCGCTGTGATCTCGTCGGCGATCGCCGCGCCGAGTTTCTCGGTCGTCCCGGAGCCGCCGAGATCGGGAGTGCGCACCTCCGGCCGCTCGTCGAGCACGGTCTCGATCGCGGCGACGACCTGCGCTGCCGCGGCCGGCTCCCCCAGGTGGTCGAGCATCATCGCGCCGCTCCAGATCTGCCCGACCGGGTTGGCGATCCCGCGCCCCGCGATGTCCGGGGCCGAGCCGTGCACCGGCTCGAACAGGCTGGGCCAGGTGCGGTCGGGGTTGATGTTGGCGCTGGGCGCGATGCCGATCGTCCCGGCGCACGCCGGGCCGAGGTCGGACAGGATGTCGCCGAACAGGTTGCTGGCTACGACGACGTCGTAGTCCTGGGGCCGCAGGACGAACTTGGCGGTGAGGATGTCGATGTGGTCGGAGTCCGCGGTCACGTCGGGGTACCGCCCGGCCATCGCGGCCGCGCGCTCGTCCCAGTAGGGCATGGTGATGGAGATGCCGTTGCTCTTGGTCGCCCACGTCAGGTGCTTGCGCGGGCGCGCGGCGGCCAGCTCGAACGCGTACCGCAGCACCCGGTCCACTCCGGTCCGGGTCATCACGGTCTCCTGCACCACTGTTTCGCGGTCGGTGCCCTCGAAGATCCGGCCGCCGATGCTGGAGTACTCGCCCTCGGTGTTCTCGCGGACCACGACGAAGTCGATGTCGCCCGGTCCGTGGTCCCGCAGCGGGCTGCGCACCCCGCGCAGCAGCCGGACCGGCCGGAGGTTGACGTACTGGTCGAACCCGCGCCGGAACCGCAGGAGGCTCCCCCACAGCGACACGTGGTCGGGCACGACGTCGGGCCAGCCCACGGCGCCGAAGAAGATCGCGTCGAAGCCGCCGAGCACTTCCCGCCAGTCCGGCGGCAGCATTTCGCCGTGGCGCACCCAGTAATCGGCGCTGGCGAAGTCGAACTCGGTGACGTCGAGGCCGAAGCCGTGGGCGCGGGCGGCGGCGCGCAGGCACCGCAGGCCCTCGGGCACGACCTCACGTCCGATGCCATCCCCCGGGATGACGGCGATGCGGTAACGGTGGGACACGGCAGGCTCCTTGTGCTCGGGCCCTTCACCTTGATCGGCGCCGCACCCCACGACAAGAGCTCTCCGGGCAACCTATCCTTTCGCTCAGGGAAAGAAAGGGGCGCGGATGAGCTCGATCGACGATCTCCGCTTCTTCCACGTGGTCGCCGCGAGCGAGACGCTCACCGCCGCCGCGCGCGAGCTCGGGTCTTCGCTGCCCGCGGTCAGCAAACGCCTGCGGGCGCTGGAACAACGGCTCGACGCGCGCCTGGTGCACCGCGGCACGCGCCGGCTGGTGCTGACCTTCGAGGGCGAGCTCTACGCCGCCCGCCTGGAGACGATCCTCGACCAGGTCCGCGAGCTCGACGACCTGATCACGCACCGCTCGGCCGACCTGCGCGGCTCGGTCGTGGTCCAGGCCACCCTCGGGCTCGGACGCGCGCACGTGGCGCCCCTGCTCGGCGAGTTCACCGCCCGGCACCCCCAGCTGAACGTCCGGCTGCACACCACGGCGCTGCCGCTGCGCCCGCACCGGCGCGAGTTCGACATGGCCGTCCACGTCGGCACCCCGCCGGATTCGACACTGCGGATGCGGCGGCTGGCCCGCAACCGCCGGGTGCCCTGCGCCGCACCGTCCTACTTGGACCGCAAGGGCATGCCCGAACGGGTCGAGGACCTGGCCGACCACGACTGCATCGTGCTGCGCGAGAACGAAGGGGACTTCGACCTGTGGCGGTTCGGCACCGCGGGCAGGCCGAGGCAGGTGCGGGTGCGCGGCCGCCTGTCGAGCAACGACGGGGACGTCGTCACCGACTGGGCGCTGCAGGGGCACGGGGTGATCATGCGCTCGGAGTGGCAGGTCCGGTCGTATTTGGACAGTGGCGAGCTCGTCCGCGTGCTGCCCGGAGTCCCCACCCCGCCGGCCGACATCTACGCCCTCCTCGCCGACGACGTCCACGTGCCCCGGCGGGTCAGCGAGCTGATCGACCACCTGGCGGCCCGGCTGCCGGACCGGATCGCCGGGGCGCGCTGAGTCAGGGCAAGTGGATCGTCCGGTCACAGCGCGCCAGCGTGGCCGGGCGGTGGGCGATGACCAGGATGCCGATGTCCTCCCCGGTGGCGGCGAGTGCGGTGGTGATGGCCTGGTCGGCGTCGGGGTCGAGGTTGGCCGTCGCCTCGTCGAGGATGAGGATGCGCGGGTTCATCAGCAGCGCGCGGGCGACCGCGACGCGGGCCCGCTGCCCGCCGGACAGCCCGGCCCCGGCCTCGCCGACCGGGGTGTCCAGGCCGTCCGGCAGGCCGGCCCGGGGGTCGAGGATTCCCGCCCGTCGCGCCGCTTCCGCCACCTCGTGGTCGGCGGCCGAGGGGCGGCCGAGCCGGATGTTCGTCGCGATCGTGCCGGCCAGCAGTCCCGGCTCCTGGGGCACGATGCTGATCGCGTCGCGCAGGTCGTCGTCGGCCAGGTCGGTCAGCGCAACCCCGTCCAGCGTGATGCGACCGCCGTCGGGGTCCCACATGCGGACGGCGAGCAGCGCGCACGTGGTCTTGCCCGCGCCGGAGGGGCCGGTGAGCGCGACGCGTTCCCCCGGCCGCACGGCGAGCGACACGTCGCGCAGCACGGGCGGCCCGTCGCCGTACCCGAAGGTGACGGCGTCGAACACCAATCCGGTCGCGTGCTCGCGTGGCGGCAACGCCTGAGGCGACCGGGGTTCGTCCACGGCGGGCGGCCGGTCCAGGACGCCGGTGATCCGCGTCGCCGCGGCGCGCAGGGTGCCGAGGTTGCGCAGCAGGTCGGAGATCTGGGCCAGTGGCCCGATCGCCGCCACGGCGAGGACCGTCGCGACCGGCGCGAGTGGACGGCCGACCGTGGCGAGGTTGGCCGCGCACACGGCGAGGGCGCCGATCCCGGCAAGTGCGGCCGTCGCGTCGTGCACCGCGCGTTCCACCCCGGCCCGGAAGCCGATCCTGGCCTGCACGGCGGCCAGGGTGCCGGTGAGCCGCCCGAGCGCCCCGAGCCGCCGTTCCAGCGCCCCGGCCGCGGTGAGCTCGCCGAGCCCGTGAACGGTGTCCACGAGCTCGGCGTTCAGCGCCGCGACCGCGCCGGTCAGCTCCGCGCCTTGCCGGGTGGCCACCCGGCCGGTCAGCCACGGCAGCGCCGCGGTCACGGCGACCAGCGGCACCCACACCAGCAGCAGCCACGGGGTGACGAGCAACGACAGGGTCGTGGTGGCGGCGATCAGCACCGCACAGGTGAGCGCCTGGGCGGCGGTGTGGGCGTAGAGCCACTCCAGCCGGTCGAGGTCGGCGAACGCGACCGACACGAGGTCCCCGCTCCGCCGCGGTTTCGCGCGGTCGGGCAGGCTGACGCGGAAGGCGCCGAACACGCGGGCGCGCAGGGTGGCGATCAACCGGTAGGCCAGGTCGTGGGAGACCCAGGATTCGCGCCAGGTCATCGCGGCGGTCAGCACCGCGAGTCCGAACAGGACGAACGCAACGGCCGTCAGCGGCGCCGAGCCGGTGGCGGCGATCCGGCCGGCGAGCCAGGTGCCGGCCACCGCCAGCGACAGCGTGCCGAGCTGGACGACGACGTTGGCCGCCAGTGTCCAGGCGAAGGCGGCCTTCTGCTCGGCGATGACCGGCAGCAGCCGCCGGAGCGGGCCGCTCACGCCGCGACCCCGGCGACACTGGCGACGCGGCCGGATTCGATCGTGACCAGAGTGGTGGCGTCGCGCAGCGCGGTTTCCCGGTGGGCGATCACGATCCGGGTGACGTCCGGGCAGTGTCGCGCGAGCCGGGTCAGGACGCGGTGCTCGGTGTCGACGTCCAGCGCCGAGGTCGCTTCATCGAGGAGCAGCACCGGGGTCCGGGCCAGCACGGCGCGGGCGATGGCCAGCCGCTGCCGCTGCCCGCCGGAGAGCCGCGACCCGTTCTCGGTGAGCACCGTGGCGAACCCGTCGGGCAGCGCCTCGATGAACCCCAGCGCGTCGGCGACGTGAGCGGCCGTGCGGACCTCCGCCGTGGTGGCGCCGGGCCGGGCGAGCCGGAGGTTCTCCTCCACGGTCCCGTGGAAGAGGTAGGTGTGCTGGCCGACGACGGCGATGCTCGCCCGCAGCGCGGCGAGGGTGTAACCGGTCAGCGGGGTGCCGTCCAGCTCGATGCGGCCGTGCTGGGGATCGGCGTGCCGGACGAGGAGCCGCGCCAGCGTGCTCTTGCCCGCCCCGGACGGGCCTGCGATCCCCGTGGTGCTCCCCGGCGCGCAGTCGAAGCTCACCTCGTGCACACCGGCGCCGTTCGGGTAGCGGTAGGTGACCTCGCGCAGCCGCACTCCGGCGCCCGGGCGGGCCGGTTCGGTGCGGGTTCCGGTGTCGGCGACGGCCGGTCGCGCCGTGCGGATCTCCTCCAGCCCGGCGGCCGCGCCCAGGCCCTGGTACCCGAGGTGCCAGTGCGCGGACAGGTCCAGCACGGGCCGGAAGCATTCCCTGGCGCACAGCAGGAACAGCAGCACCGAACCCGCGGGCGCCGCGCCGCCGAGCACCCCGGCGCAGGCGACGACGATGGTGGCGGCGGTGCCCAGGTGCAGCGCGAGCGCGCTGACACCGGCCTCCACCAGTGACACCCGCAGCTGCGACATGGTCGACCGGTGCAGGTCCCCGCCGCGCGCGGCGAGGAGGTCGCCGGTGCGCCGCCCCGCGCCGAACATCCGCAGGACCGCGATCGCCCTGGTCGCTTCCAGATAACCGGCGGCGAGCTGTTCGTAGGCCCGCCACCGGGTACGTCCGGTGCGCATCAGCCGGGCGTCCCAGAACCGGGGCACCGCCACCGCGCACAGCACCGCCACGGCCAAGACAGTGGCGGCGGGCGCCGACACCGTGAACAGCCACCCGGTGACCGCGGCCGGGACCAGGCAGGTAACCAGGAGCTGGGGCAGGTAGCGGCTGTAGTAGGCGTCCAGGGCTTCCACCCCGTCGACGACCGTGTGCGCGACCGCACCGGCCCGCTCCCCCTGCGCCCACGCCGGGCCCAGCTCGGCGATGCGGCGCAGCAGGGTGGCCCGCAGCCGGGTGCGGATCGCGATGCCGAACCGGGCGGCGGCGACCTCGCGCGCCCACACCAGCACCGCCCGCACGGCGACCACCCCGGCCAGCACCGCGAGGGTGGCCGGCACCGCCGCGACGTCCCCGCCGGTCAGGTCGGCGAGGACGGCGGCGGTCAGCACGGCCGCGGCGACGTGGGCGGCCGACACCAGCACGGCCAGCGCCGCCAGCAGCGCCACCGGTCCGGCGACGACCCCCGCCAGGCGCAGCAGCCCGCGGTGGATCACGACGCGAAGGCGCCCGGGTGCAGCTGCTGGGCGATTTCGCGCACCACCGAGACGTTGCCGAGGGTGCCCGGGTAGGTGTCGGCGGCGTCGATCGCGATCAGCCGGCCCTCCCGCACCGCGGTCACGTTCGGGAACGTGCGGGTCAGGTAGTCGCGGGTGGCCTGCTCGTGCTCAGGCGAGTTGACGGCGAACACGATCGCCTGCGGGTCGGCCGCGGCGAGCGCCTCCGGGGTGATCTGGGCGGCGAAGAACTTGGCGAACCGCGGGTCCTGCGGGGAGAACACGTTGCTCCCGCCGGCCCGGCGGATGATGTCGTACTCGATGCCGGCGCCGATCGCGGTCACCGTGGTGCCCTCCAGGTACACCTGGGCCACGGTGGGCTTCGCGCGGCCGGCGATCGCGGCGTCCACTTCGGACAGGTTGGCGCGGCTCTGCGCGATCAGGGTGCCGGCGCGGTCGGGCACGGCGAAGATCCGGCCGAGGTTGTCCAGGTCGGTGAAGATGTCCTCGACGGTGCCGGTCATGCGCCGCTGGGCGCAGCCGCCGGTGGCGACGTAGGCGGTCACGCCGGCCTGCGCGAGCTGGTCCAGGCCGGCGAAACCCTGCTCGGCGGTGAACTCGTACATCGTCGGGGAGAACACGAAGTCCGGTTTGACGTTGAGCAGCTGTTCCCGGCTCGGCGGCCCGGACTCGCTGAGCACCGGCACGGCGGCGGCCTGGGCGGCGACGTCGGCGGGCAGCGGCGCGGTGTCCGTCTGCGCCTGCCCGACGAGCTTGTCCGCCAGCCCCAGCCGCAGCAGCAGCTCGGTCTGGGACGGGCTCAGCCCGACGGCCGCGGCCGGGGTCGACGGCACGCTGATCTGCCGATCGCAGTTGGTGATCGTCACCGCCTGGGCGGTGTCCGGCGAGGCGTTCGGGGTGACCGCGGAGCCGCACCCGGCGACCAGGGTGGCGCCGAGGGCGAGCGCGATCAGGGGCGCGGTTCTAGGCATGGATCTCATCTCTGTTCGTACCGGGGCAGGGACCAGTCCGGTGTGGATGGTCGAAAACCAGGACCGGGCCGCCGGTGCCCGGGTGGGTCAGGCGCGTGACCCCGACGTGGAAGACCTCCTCGACCACCCGCGGGGCGAGGGCCTCGGCGGGCGGCCCGGCGGCGACGAGGCGGCCGGCGTCGAGGACCGCGATCTCGTCGCAGTGGGTGGCGGCGAGGTTGAGGTCGTGCAGCGCCGCGATGACCGTGCGGCCGAGGCCGGCCGCCAGGCGCATGAGCTCCAGCTGGAAGGCGATGTCGAGGTGGTTGGTCGGCTCGTCGAGGACCAGCACCGGGGTGTCGGCGGCGAGGGCGCGGGCGAGCATCACCCGCTGGCGCTGCCCGCCGGAGAGCCGGCCGATGGGCCGGTCGGCGAGGTCCGTGGCGCCCACCGTGTCCAGCGCGGTCCACGCCAGGTCCAGGTCGGCGTCGGTGTCGCGGCCGAACCCGCGCTGGAACGGCACCCGGGACAGCAGGACGACGTCCAGGACCGTCATGTCGAACTCGGTAGAGGTCTCCTGGGTCATGACCGCCACCGTCCTGGCGACCTCGCGGCGGCCGGTGCGCCACACGTCCTTCTCGCCGAGCAGCACCCGGCCGGACTCCGGCGCGACCGCGCGGTAGAGCGTGCGCAGCAGCGTCGACTTGCCGCTGCCGTTGGGGCCCACCAGCCCGAGGAACCGGCCGGAGGGCACCTCCAGGTTGACGTCGCGCAGCACGGCGCGGCCCGCCAGGCTGACACCGACGTGGTCGAGGCGCACCCTCATCGGTCGAGTCCCGCCCGCGCCGCCGTGTCCCGGCGCATCAGCCACAGGAAGAACGGCGCCCCCACCACCGCGGTGAGGATGCCGATCGGCACCTCGGCCGGCGCGGCGACCGTGCGCGAGAGCAGGTCGGCGAGCATCAGGAACGCGGCGCCGCCGAGCACCGCGACCGGCAGCATCCGCCGGTGGTCGGCGCCGACGAGGATCCGGGCCACGTGCGGGACCACCAGGCCGACGAAGCCGATTCCGCCGCTGACCGACACGATCGAGCCGGTCAACAGCGCCGCGGTGACCAGCAGGACCGCGCGCAGCCGGTTCACGTCCACCCCGAGCGCGGTGGCCGATTCGTCGCCGCTGAGCAGCGCGTTCATCGCCCGGGTGCGCAACCCGACGACGAGGCACGCGGCCACGAACGCCACCGCGGGGACGGCCAGTGAGCTCATCGACGCGGCGGACACGCTGCCCAGCAGGAAGAACAGGACGCTGAACACGTTCTGCGCCTCGGTGGTCAGCGTCAGGTAGCTCGTGACGGCGCTGAACAGGGAGCCCAGGGCCACGCCGGAGAGGATCATCCGCGTCGGGGACAGGATGCCGCGGTGCCGCGCGGTGAGCGCCACGGCCAGGCTCGCCACCAGCGCGCCGGCGAAGGCCGCGGCCCCGAGCGGCAGCCCGCCGACCGCCGCCGACCCGAGAGTGATGACGAGAACCGCGCCCACCCCGGCGCCGGAGGACACGCCGAGCAGGTAGGGCTCGGCGAGCGGGTTACGCACGATCACCTGCATGATCGCCCCGGCCAGCGCGAGTCCGGCGCCGGACAGCGCGGCCAGCAGCGCGCGGGGCAGGCGGAACTGCCACACCGCCTGGTCCTGCAGCGGGGTCAGGCTGCCGTCGGACATCCACGGCATGCCCGGCAGCAGGTGCCCCACCACGATCCGGGCCGCGTCGGTCACCCCGACGTCGACCGTGCCGACCGCCCCGGACACGACGACCAGCAGCAGGATCGCCACGACGAGGGCGCTGACGGTGATCCGCGACGCGAGGCGGGAGCGGTGGACGGACGCACGCAGGCGGCGATCCAGCGCGACGGGTGGGCGCGGGCGAACGAGCACGAGTGGGGGCCGATCGGTCAGTGGCGGGGACGGACGGAGCATAACCGACATCGACAATCGTTTTCAACGATGTCGTGCGAGCCTGATCACAAGGGGGGCCGGGAGTTCGAAGTGGACAGCCGCACTGGAGCGCGGCTCCGAGCGGCCGTCAACGGCGGTGTTGACGTGCAGGCAGGTCACCTCGTAGCCGCGGCCCGCGGCGACGAACCGGCACGTCAGGCCGACGAGTGCGCGGGCGAGGTGGCGAGGTCCACCGCGCCGACCACCTCCGCCACGCTCCGGGGCACGGGTTACGGAGTCATCGGCGCGTAATGACGTGCAGGCCGTGCGACCCCTCCGCCGGTTCCGCCCGCAGGCCGGCCGGGGCGAGTTCGTCGGCCATCTGCCCGGGCGTGAAGACGTGCCAGTGGTCCGACGCCTTCAGCTGGGCGA
Source organism: Amycolatopsis sp. NPDC006125 (assembly GCF_040614195.1). Classification (NCBI taxonomy): domain Bacteria; kingdom Bacillati; phylum Actinomycetota; class Actinomycetes; order Pseudonocardiales; family Pseudonocardiaceae; genus Amycolatopsis; species Amycolatopsis sp. NPDC006125. Next base: position 4,796 of record NZ_JBEXTZ010000037.1, on the reverse strand, counting down.
CCTGGCGATCGCCGTCGGACACCGTGTAGGACATGTGCCAGGTGACGGCGTCCGGCCCGGCCGGTTCGGCGGAGGCAGCGCGGAGGTAGGACAAGCGTCCGGCTCGCGATCAGCCCGGCGACCCGGTCCGGCACGCGCGCGGTCAGCACGTCGGCAGCCGGCACCATGACACGCTGCGCGAGATCCTCGTCGTCCACGATCCGCGCGAGCAGCGCCGTGCGCAGACCGGGATGCGGCTCGATCGCCACGATCTCCGCGCCCGGAAACGCGGCCGCCAGCATCGTTGTCCCGATCCCCGTGCCGGCCCCGACATCGACCAGGACCCCGGTCGCCGGATTCAGCCCGGCCAGCGCCTCTGCCAGCGCGGGCCCCGGCTCACGCCACGCCTGTGGCAGCAGGACCGCCACGTACTCACCGGTCCGGTCGTAGAACTCGGCGCTGTCCATCGCGGCGGCTCCCCCTCTTGGTCACCCGCGGAGCCTATTCTGCAATGAGACTCATTTTCAAGCCAGTTGGGAGAACGCCATGACCCACGATCTCAGCCAGCACCCCGAGTACTTCTGGGAGAACCTCTACCGGGACCGCCGCCAGGACACCGCACTCTGGGGCTCGCGGGTCAATCCACGCCTCGCCGAGGTGGCGGCGGATCTGCCCGCCGGCGCCGCACTCGACCTCGGATGCGGCGCGGGCGGGGACACGATGTGGCTGGCCCGCCGCGGATGGCGGGTCACGGCGGTGGACATCTCCCCAACGGCCGTCGCGCAGATCCTCCGGCTCGCCCAGCAAGCCGGCCTCGGCGACCTCGTGACCGCCGAGCGGCACGACCTGGCGCACACCTTCCCGGACGGCTCCTTCGACCTCGTCTCGGCGCAGTACTTCCACACGCCCTTCGCCCTGCCCCGGGCCGCGATCCTGCGCGCCGCCGCTCAGGCCCTGCGCCCAGGTGGCCGGCTCCTCGTCGTCGACCACGGGTCCATCGCCCCCTTGGTCCTGGAACCAGGACCAGGGCACCCACATCCCCAGTCCCGCCGAAGTGCACGCCGAACTCGGGCTGCCCGCCACCTGGATCGTCGAGCGGGCCGACCGCCCCCAGCGCGAAGCGACCGGGCCCGACGGACAGACCGCGACGGTCACCGACAACGTCCTGCTCATCCGCCGGTCCGCCGGCTGAGCGGACGCGCCGCTGCCAGCGTGCTGTGCGCCCGCTGTCAGCGTGCTGTGCGCCCGGTGCCAGCGAACCCCGCCAGTGTCGCCGACGACGACGTTCCCGACACTGGAGGAAGTTCCCGATGCGCAGCCCAGTCACGATCATCGGCGCCGGCCTCGGCGGGCTCATCCTCGCCCGCGTGCTGCACGTCCACGGCATCCCGGCCGAGGTCTACGAGGCGGAGCCGTCGCCGATGGCGCGCACGCAGGGCGGGATGCTCGACATCCACGACTACAACGGTCAGCTCGCGGTGCAGGCCGCCGGCCTGATGGCGGAGTTCCGCGGTCTCGTGCTGGAGGGCCGCCAGGCGATGCGGATCCTCGACCGGACCGGCGCCGTGCTGTTCGAGAAGTCCGACGACGGCACCGGCGGCCGCCCCGAGGTGCAGCGCGGTGAGCTGCGCCGGATGCTGCTCGACGCGCTGCCAGCCGGCACCGTCCACTGGGGACACAAGGCGAGCGGCGCCCGCACCCTCGGCGACGGGCGGCACGAGGTGACCTTCACCGACGGCCGCATCGTCGTCACGGACCTGCTGGTCGGCGCCGACGGCGCGTGGTCCCGGGTCCGGCCGCTGCTGACCGGCGCCACACCCGAGTACACCGGCACCGCGTTCGTCGAGACGTACCTGTTCGACGCCGACACGCGGCACCCCGCCACGGCGAAGGCGGTCGGCGGCGGATCGATGATCGCGCACGGCCCCACCCCCGACGCGGCGATCTTCGCCCACCGCGAGCGCGGCGACACCCTGCACGGCTACCTCGAACTCACCCGGCCGCTGGACTGGTTCGCCGCCGTGGACTTCGCCGACCCCGCGGCGGCCACCGCGCGGATCGCGCGGGAGTTCGACGGCTGGGCGCCGGAACTGACCGCGCTGATCACCGACAGCGACACCGCCCCGGTCCTGCGCCCGCACCACACCCTGCCCACCGGGCACCGCTGGGAGCGCGTGCCGGGAGCGACGCTCGTCGGCGACGCCGCGCACCTCGCCGCACCCAACGGCGAAGGCGCGAACCTGGCCATGCTGGACGGCGCCGAACTCGCCCAGGCGCTCGCCGCCCACGACGACGTCGAAACCGCACTGGCCGAGTACGAACAGGCGATGTTCACGCGGGCCGCCAACCCACCCGACGAGAGCGCCGTCCTGGAAAGCGTTTTCGGCGACAGCGTCCCGCAGAGCCTGGCCGCCCTGTTCGAGGACCGGACCGGTACTGCGCAAAACGGGTGACGGCCGGAACGATTCCGGCAACACGGTTCTACTGTCGTCGGCATGGGGAGACATCGAAGAATTCTCAGCATGCTTTGCGCGATGGTCGTGGGGTTCGCCGGAACCGCCGGCGCCACGGCGACCGCCGCCGGGGACAGGCAGTTGCTGTACTTCAACCACGCGTACGGGGTGATCGACCGCGAGACGGCGGACGCGGTCGAAAATTCGCAGTTCCTGCGCGAATTCGCCAACTTCCAGGTCCGGACCACCACCGGCGGTGGGCAGACGTGGACCGCCCGTTACGTGCTGGGCCGGGAAACGTACCTGGAGCTGTTCGGGGTCGGCGACCTGGCCGGCCAGAACGGTGTCCTCGGCGCAGGCGGGCTGGCGGTCTCGGCCGAGCGGGACGGCGACCTGGGGGCCGCGGCCGAGCGACTGCGGGCACTGGGCGACGGACCGGTCCTGTCCCTGCAGACGCGCGACTTCGGCGACGGGGTCCCGGTCCCGTGGTTCGACGTGGTCTTCACCAGCGGCATCACCACCTACGACGCCTTCGGCGCGTGGGGCATGGAGTACCGGCCGGAGTTCTTCGCCGACCCGCGGAGCAACACCGAGCCGGCCTCGTACCCGGGCGACGTGGGACGGGAACGCGTCCTGCCGGACGACTACGCCGGCCACCTGATGCGCGAAGTCACCGCGATCCGGATCGGGATCACCGCGGGCGACCACGCCGACACGGTGCCGCTGCTGCGGGCCGGCGGTTTCGCGGTCCGGACCACCCCGCACGGCACGGTCGCCACGCGCGGCGGCACCACGATCCGGCTGGATGTCGTGCCACTGGCCGAAATCGGGTTGCGGAGTGTCGAGTTCTCGCTCAGCGAGGCGGTGAATCACCGCCACGTGGAGCGGATCGGCGACTCCGAACTGGTGGTCGGGCCGGGACCGCGTGCGCACTGGACGTTCGAGTTCCGGGACTAGGGATCCGCATGCGGATCAACGCCGCCGCGAGGAAGGCCGGAGCCCGTCCATCAGGAGGTTCAGCAGCCGGTCTGCCATCGCCTTGTGCCCGGGCGAACCGGCCACGGTGAAGATGCCGATCAGTGCGGCGGCGATGTCTTCGGCGGGGACGTCGGCACGGAGTTGCCCGCTCGCGCGACCGGCGTCCAGGATCTCGTCGATGGCCCCAAGCAGCTCGGTCCGGGTGTGGGCGTGCCCGATCTCCCCCGACTCGATCATCGCGAGCAGCGTGTCGAGCATCCCGTTCTTGGTGGCGATCCACTCGCCGAACAGGTCCATCCAGCGTCGCAGCGCCGCGGGCGGGTCGAGTTCGGCGAGCAGCTCACGGGCACCGGAGGTGAGCCGCGTGACCTGGTCCCGGTAGACCGCGTCGACCAGCGACTCCCGGGTCGGGAAGTGCCGGTAGAGCGTGGCGATGCCGACCCCGGCCGCACTGGCGATCGCGCGCATCGACGGCTCGGTCTCCGACGAGGCGAACAAGCGGGTCGCGACCTCCAGCAGCTGCTGCCGGTTGCGGGCCGCGTCCGCGCGCGGTCTGCGGGTCTCCTCGGCGGCCAAAACGGATCACGCTCCACTTGTGCTAGCCTGGTGTTGAAACGGAGCATAGTCCGCTTGCTGAGCCGCGACAGGAGACAGGTGAGCATGGCAGAACCGAACGTCACCACGCCGGTGACGACGAGCCGGGCGGTTCAGTTCGAGTCGTTCGGCGGACCGGAGGCCCTGACCGTCCGCGAGGTGCCCGTGCCGGTGGCCGGTCCGGGGCAGATCCGCGTGCGGGTCGCCGCGGCCGGCCTGAACCCGATGGACTGGTTCATGACCTCGGACGCGGAGACCGCGGCGCGATTCGGCTTGAGCCTGCCGTGCGGGTTCGGCACCGACTACGCCGGGGTCGTGGACCAGGTCGGCGACGGCGTGCGCGAGTTCGCGGTCGGCGACCGGGTGTTCGGCGGCGCCCTGTCCCGCGCGGTCGCCGACCACGTCGTGGTGGACGAGGCGGGGACCATCGCGGTGGGCGGCGAGGCGCACCGCACCCCGGAGGGCGTCGACGACCGCACCGCCGCCACCCTCGCCATCGCGGGCCGGACGGCGGCCGCGGCGCTGGCCGTGGTCGGCCCCGGCCCGGGTGACACGGTGCTCGTCGGTGGCGCGGGAGGCGGGGTCGGCGTGTTCGCTGTCCAGCTCGCGCGCCGAGCGGGTGCGCGGGTGATCGGGACGGGGTCGGCGTCCTCGGCCGAGGCCCTGCGAGCCCTGGGGGCCGAGCCGGTGACCTATGGCTGCTGATTCCGTCGAGGCCGATCTGGTACGTGAGCGAGCGGTGACGGCGATGCGGGTGCTGCGTGAACTCATCCCCTGGGAGGGGTACGCCCT